>SZPB01000039.1 GCA_030263535.1 Cytophagia bacterium CHB2 | reverse complement strand
GATCGCTGGTTGTTGCACGGGCGCGGCTATCTTGGCCGGAATACGCAATTGTTTTGGGCGGTCGAAGCGCGGCGTCACGGCGAAGGCCGCGTCGAACGGCCTTTCGATACGCCGTGGGTGAACGCCGACCTCACGGAGGGCTACACCGAAGCCTTTCCCAGCGGCGTGATCGAGGCCAGCACGCATGTCCAGCTCGAAGCACGCTGGCAGCCGCACAGGAATTTTTATGCGGCGCTGGTGGGTAAGCATGCGCGCTATCGCAACCGCGAAAATCATGATGGCCTCGACCAAAACGAAACAAGTGTGATGTTGCATCTTTGGCTGGAAAAATTTTGGTGGGTGGGAATGGATTGAAGTTGTTGGCGGCGCCGTAATATTATGGCAATAACGGTTTTTCTGAAAAATATTATCATCTGAGGAGTTTTTATGTCTGTGATTTCACGAATGAAAAGCGATAAGGCTTTCGTGCAAGAGCGTATTCAAAGTAACATTGCAGCCAAAACCAAGCTGATGGAACAGCAATCGGCTGAAATTTTGGCCATCGGGCACAAGCTGGTGAATGTTTTGCGCGGCGGCGGCAAGATTTTCTTTTGCGGCAACGGCGGCAGCGCGGCGGATGCGCAACATCTCGCCGCGGAGTTGGTGTGTAAACTGCGCGACGACCGTCCGCCGCTGGCGGGTTTGGCATTGACGACGGATACTTCCACGCTCACGGCCACCAGCAACGATTACTCGTTTCGTGACGTTTTTGCCCGGCAGGTGATTGCCCTCGGGGCCAGCGGCGATGCGCTCGTCGGCATAAGCTCCTCCGGCAATTCCGCCAACGTGCTGGCAGCGATTGAAGCGGCCAAGCAAAGAAATATCCTGACCGTTGGCCTGCTGGGCCGGGACGGCGGCGCGATTGCCGGCGCTGTCGATCAATCCGTCATCGTGCCCGATCACGACACGCAGCGTATTCAAGAGTGCCATATTCTCGTCGGCCATATTTGGATGGAAATGATCGAACATGAGCTTTTCGGCTGAACAAGCGCCGCCCGCGCGCTTTGTTTTTCTCGATCGTGACGGCACTTTGATCGAAGAAAAACGCTTTTTGAGCAATCTGGCGGACATTGCATTTTTCCCGGGCAGCGAGGCCGCAATTGCGCGCCTGCGCGACGCCGGTTTCAAGATCGTCGTGATCAGCAATCAATCCGGCGTTGGCCGCGGCTATTTCTCCGAAGCCTTTGTGCATGAGACGCATCGCGCTTTGCAACAGCATTTGGCAAAACACGGTACGTGGGTTGATGGATTTTATTTCTGCCCGCACGCGCCTGAGGCAAACTGCCAATGCCGCAAGCCGCGTCTCGGCATGTTTCTGCAAGCAGCGCAGGATTTTCAAAGCGCGCTTGACGGATTCATGATCGGCGATAAAAAAAGCGATGTCGAAGCGGGACGCAACGCCGGTTTGCAGACCGTGCTGGTGCGCACGGGCTACGGCGAGCAAACGATCGCGGAGGGAAAAACGCATCCCGATTGGATCGCCGAGGATTTGAGTGCGGCGGTTGATTGGATTCTGCGGCGCCGATAGGCAGGCGCAAGGCTGCGGCCAGGCTTCAGCGAAATCAAACGAGAAAAGTCGGAGATCACCTCTCCGCTTCCACCCATAGAAAAAGCCCTCAACGAATGATTCGGCGAGGGCTTTTTTTATTCAGAATTGCAAATCGAAGACTTTTTTGTTATTCTTCGGCCTTGACTCATCAAAGGAGGAGAGGAAATGTTGAAATTTAAAATCATCTCGTTTTTTTTGTTACTCGCACTCTGCGGTCTGCAAACGGCCGGCGCGCAATCAGCTTCGGTCAGCCCGGAGAGCGTCAACACCAGCGCGCAATCTGTTTCGATCAGCAAAGGCAGCGTCAATGCCGGCGCGCAATTCGTGGCGATCAATACGGACAGCATCTACGCCAACCTGCAACATCTCACCGTTGCCATTGGGCCGCGCCCCATGGGTTCTGCCAACGAACGTGAAGCCTTGCAGTGGACCGCGCGGCGTTTTCAGGGCTTTGGCGCAGACACGGCTTATGTGATGCCCGTGACTCATTCTCACAATGCCAACACCACTTCGGGCGTTGCTGTCGGTATTTTTAACGGCCGCAGCGACAGTCTCATCGTCATCGGCAGCCATATCGACTCGGATTTTATCGAGAATCAAGGCGCGAATGATGACGCCTCCGGCACCGCTGTGATGATCGAGCTGGCGCGCGTGTGGGCCGAAGCAGAGCCGCGTTATACGCTGCTGTTTGCGGCATTCGGCGGCGAAGAAAGCGGGCTGGTAGGCTCGCGCTGGTTTGTCGAGCATTTTGAGCGCATTGATCGCGTCGCCCTCATGCTGCAAATCGACATGGCCGGCAGCGACGATCCGTTGATTCCGTTCATCGACACCAAAGATCATCAAGCGCCGCAATGGCTGGTGAAAGATGCTTATGCCATTGACCGCGGCCTGGGCTACAACAGCCTCGACTATCCCACGCATTTTTTTAGCATCAATTCAGTTCTTGGCGGCGCGGGTTCCGACCACGAGCCGTTTTTGCTCAAAAAGATTCCAGCCATCGATTTCACCGCCGGCGTGGTTTCCTCGCCGATTCACACCATCAACGATCGCATCGATTTCATCAGCAAGCCGGCGCTGGAGCGCAGCGCGCGCCTGGTGAACGGCTTGCTGCAAAAGTATGACGCGCAGGGCATTCCCGGCGAACGCATCGGCAAGTATATGTTATGGCAATTGTCCGGCGAAACGTATTTTGTGCCGATGTGGCTGCTTTATGTTGTCATCGGCCTGGCGCTTTTGCTCGGGGCGCTCGCGTTTATGCGCGCCCGCGCAAAGCGACTGCAAATTGAGGGCGCCGAGCGTGTGCGTTTTTCCGGTTCAAAATTGTTTTTTATGATGACAGTCATTGCATTGTTCACCTTTCTCGGGGAAGCGGCGATGCAATTGATCAAAGGTCTGCGCTATCCCTGGTTTTTGCATCTCGAGGATTATCTCATGCTCGCGGCCATTTGCGCGTTTGCCGGTTTTTGGGTGGCGCTGCGGCTGACCAAAAACTGGCGCTTCAGCCCGGACCCGTATGTTTATGCCAAGCGCGGCTTGTTGCCGCTGTGGCTGCTGACCATCTTGTTTTTGATCGTGCATCCTCGCCTCGCGCTTTATCCCGCGCTGACGTTGCTGCTTTTCAGTGTAGCGGTTTTTGCGCCGGGAACTTTGCTGAAAACCGTGTTCACGCTGGCCGCACCCGCTCCCATGTTCTTGCTGATGTTTTTTGAAATCTTTGTCTTCGGCGCGCGCAACACTCCGCGCAGCCTGGCGCAATATCAAGGCTTCACGCCGGCATTGATTTATACCGCAATTCTAACGCTGCTGCTGTTGATTTGGTATGTGCCTTCTCTCTACATGTTTGCTTACACCTACGCGCACGGCCAGCGCGTGCTCTCCTGGCTGCGCGTGTTGCGCCAGCCGGCCGTCGGGCTGTTGCTGACGCTCGCGCTTTTTGCTTATGGCGGTTATTTGTCCGCCTTTCCGGCTTACAATGAACAATGGCGCGCCACCATTCGCGCCACGGCGCGTTACGAGCAGAACACTCAAGCCGGCAAGTTTGAATTACTGGGCGATGAATATTTTCGCGAGGTGGAAGTGAAGTCGGACACGTTCGAACAGAAATATGATGATCGCATTCATCGCGAGGAATTGCCGCTGCGTTTTTCCGCGGATTGGTTGACCGTCTCCGGCGCACAAATCGCCGATAGCAGCGATACCACGCTCATCAAGGTCGATTGGCAGCTTGCCAGCGCGAAACCCTGGTATGAAGTCAAAGTTCAGTTGCGCAGTGACACGCTCGACCTGGCGATCTTGGATACAAATCTGAAATATTTCAAAAGCAAAAATGCTGCGGGCGAGAGCATTAATTTCCGCTGGTTTGCCGAGCCGGATGATACCTTGCGCCTGCGGGCTAATTTCAAGCTTTCACCCGGCGCAAAAATGGTGCGCACCGTCACGGCAATTTATGCCGGTTCGCCGGCGCCGCTTACAGTTACGGCAAAGTATGCCGATGTGATTTATCGTACCGAAGTCGTGCAGCAGGATACGTTGGAAATTGCACGATAGCGTATTGTCGATGTCGCAGCGTTGCTGTGTTCAGCTCGCTTTGGATTTGGGACGGCTGCCTCGATTTTAATTCATGCTATGGCTTTTGCGTTCTTGTTATGATACTCCCGGAAGAAATCGTGCGGGCAGAAGCGCGTTTGCGCCCGCATCTCAAAGAGACGCCGTTAGAGCATTCGCTTTATTTGAGCCGGCTCACCGGTTGTCAGGTTTATGTGAAACTCGAAAACGTGCAACACACCGGTTCTTTCAAAGCGCGTGGCGCGCTGAACAAGATGTTGATGCTGACGCCGGAACAGCGGGCGCGGGGCGTGCTGGCCGCTTCGACGGGCAATCATGGCGCGGCTGTGGCGTTTGGCGCAGACAAGCTTGGCATCAATAGCCTGATCTTTGTGCCGGAAAATGCCTCGCCTGCGAAAGTCGAGGCCATTCGCCGCCTCGGCGCGGAGATTCGTGTGCACGGCAATGATTCCCTCATCACTGAAATGTTCGCGCGTGAGTACGCTGAAAAAAATGGCATGACTTATATTTCACCTTATAACGATGAACACGTCATTGCCGGCCAGGGCACAATCGGTGTGGAACTGGCGCGCCAACTCGATGCGATTGACGCGGTGTTCGTTGCGCTCGGCGGCGGCGGCATGATTGCGGGGATAGCAAGTTATTTGAAAGCCCTTGGCAAGGAAATTAAAATCATCGGCTGTTCCCCGCAAAATTCCTGCGTGATGATTGAGTCCGTAAAAGCCGGGCGGGTTTTAGAAATCACATCGCTGCCGACGCTCTCCGACGGCACCGCCGGCGGCGTGGAAGCAGATGCCATCACCTTGCCGTTATGCCGTGAGTTGGTCGATGATTACGTGACTGTAAGCGAAGATGAAATCCGTGAGGCGTTGTTGAGTTTCATCGAAACGCATCATCTGTTGATCGAAGGCTCTGCCGCAGTCGCGATTGCGGCTTTTCTCAAACAATCTGAAAAATTCCACGGAAAGAATGTTGTGATCGTGATTTGCGGCGGGAATATTGGTTTGGCCGCGTTGCGTCAAATCCTGGCTTGATTTCAGGGCGGCTGACGAGTGGTCTGCAACCTTGAAAAGTTTATCCACCACCACTGTCATCCCCCCAGCGGGATCCTGTGAAAATTTGAGCGCGGCGGCGAGCGCCTCACAGAATTCCTTCTTCGAATAATGTATGGAATCACTTATCAAGTCAAGGTAACAAAGCAATAGCCGTGAGGCGCAAACTCAATATAAAATTTATTCATTGATTATGAACCGCCCGGGCGGCGATGTTTTCGGACGGGCATTTACCAGGCTTTTGTGTGAATTCTCCGAAAGTTCTAAAAGCCCCATTCAATTGGCTGTTGTGGGGCATTCTCTTTTTCTTCGCATTAATCCTCATCAAGTTCGGCGTCCTCCCCAGCTTCAACAACACCCGCGGCGATTTTGCGAACTATTACACCGCGGCTTGTTTGGTGAAGAAAGGCGCGCCGCTCGCGCGCGCCTATCAAGACTTCACCTGGTTTCAAATGGAAATGGATCGCCACGGTATCGTGCATCAAGTCGGGGGATTCATTCCGCACCCGCCGCCTACCGCAATGGTATTTTTACCATTGACGTTTTTTGACGCTGTCACCGCGAAAAACCTCTGGACGGCTTTCAATGTTTTGTCGATCATTGTCTGCATCTTCGGCTTGACTCGCCTCGCCCAATTGCATTGGCTTCCGGTCGCCGCGATTTTTCTCGGCACGGGTTTTGGGTTGATCAACAACTTTCTCTTTGGGCAGATGTATCTCCTGCTCACCGCAACGATCGTGCTCGGACTGTGGGCGCATCGACGCGGATACGATGTTCTTGCCGGAATACTCCTGGCGCTGATGATCCCGATGAAATACTTCGGGATTCTCTTCATCGCTTATTTTGCCTGGAAGCGCCAATGGCGGCTGGTGTGTTCCGCGCTTGCAACGATCTTCCTCGTCGTCGGATTCACCGCATTCATGGCGGGTTTCGAGCCGTTTCATGTTTTTGTTACGGAAGTTTTTCCCCGGCATTTTCGCGGCGAGATTCAAGATCCCTTTGCCATTCTATTTCAATCGTGGGCCAGCCTGTTTCGCCGCTTGTTTGTTTACAACGCCACTCTCAATCCTGCGCCGCCGCTGCACTTTCCGCCGGCGTTCTTTTTTTTGAGTAGCGCTGCGTTTTGGGGTTTTGCGGCATTGGTGCTCTGGCTATTCGTGCGTGTGCGGTTCAAATCTCAAAACCATCAAATTCTTTTTGAAATCGGCTTATTGCCGTTGCTGTTTCTCATTGTTTCACCGAGTGGAACAACCTATCATTTTCTTCTGCTCACAATCACCACGACGGCATTCATAAAAATTCTAATCGATCAGCAGCGGCATTTGCCTGCTGCCGCTTTGGCGGTTTTGTTCATCGTGATCAATCTGCCGCATTACATCAGGCTTATGCCCTATGCCCAGGGCTGGTTGACTCCGCTCGGCTATTCGCGTTTATGGCTCCTGCTGATTTTTGCCGCGCTGGCGTGGCGTTATTTTCGTCCGCTGATCACGCTGCAATCGACAAAAATAATTTTGGAAAAATACTTGGCGTTTGCCGTTCTGTTGCTGGCGAGTCTATCCGTTGTCGCTGGAGTCCGCGCCTCTCGTACCGCCGAAAAAGATGACGGTGCGACCTGGTTGCGCATCGATGATCCTGAATTCAAACGGCATCAGGGCTTGTTGATGAAGAATCCGGACATCGGCGCGAAACGAGTCGTGTTCAGCTATTGCGAGTTTTGGAACGAGCAGTACACCATTTTTTCAACCGACTCCGGGCGTTGGACGCCCCCGGCGCGCCGGAATTATTATCATCCTGATCTCGCGCCCGACGATTCAAGTTTATTGATGCAAACGGTTGTCAATGGCCGCGATGAAATCTGGTTGAGTCGCAGCCAGGGGCAGGAACCGAAGTTTGCCGTGGCCGGCGCATTTCCGAGCTGGAAAGAAAGCGGACGAAATTTTGTTTATGTGGAAGGCAATGCAATTAAATTGGCAGCAATCGAAGCCAAGCAAATCAAAACCGTAACATTGATGGAAGTAGACGATCAAACCGTTTTTGATCTCGCTTGCTCGCCACAAGGAAATTTCCTGGCATACTGCGCTCTTGCAAATGATTCAGCGGGAAAACGTTTTCAACTCAGATTATATGATTTTAATAATGGCAATGACGAGATATTGATCGAGGCTTTGGATTCTCACTTGGAGCAGCCGGCATGGTCGCCGGATGAAAAAAATCTTTTGTTCGCCAGGAGAGAGCGTGGCAATCGCGAGGTTTATGCGTTTAATTTCGCGACGCGCAAAGTTCATCAGCTTACCCAGCATCGCGGCGAGGATACTTCACCGGTTTGGGATGCCGTGAACAAGCGCATTCTTTTCACCTCCGATCGCGGCCGGGGGCTGGAATTCAGCGCGATTTTTTGGCTGCCGGCATCCCAAGCCCTAGTCAATGGAGAGTAAGAGCTATGGCAGCCAGACTTTCAAACGCTTGACCCGTAGAAAAGCCTTGTCATTTGTCGCAATATGATAAATGCCGTTAGCGATGCAGGTGGCTGCATGAATTGCATCGGATGATAGCAATTGGTATTTGGCGATAAGGGCATGACTTTGGCGCAGCACGGTGGGGTTAATGGTGAGAATTGTCAGATGAGGTAATCGATAAATGAGATCGAGCGCCTGACGATACTGTGACAGGCTTTTGATCGCGCGGGGGGGTGTTCTTGAGGTAAGTTATCGCCGCGGATATGTGAAGATTAAAACGATCACATGTTTCAAGAATCATTAGTTTGTGAATGATTTCGGTGATGACGAAAGGCGACAAGAAGCTTTTTACGGCGCCTTGCTCGGTTTTTGCAACTAGCTCGTGGCAGGAACTGCCAAAGCGTGGATGCGAGGTAAATTCATATAGCAAAATATTAGCGTCAAGAAAAATCTCCCCGCGATTAAACTCCGCCAAATGCCCCATTAGAGCCAATCCTCCGATTCAATGATCGCATCCCATTGTTTCGTTTTTTTAGACTTCAAGAGTCCGTACATCTGTTCCGCAATGGAGCCTTTTGAAATGTGAACAAGGATCGTCAGTTCTTTACTTTCAGGCAGCCGCACTTTCCGCAATGGTTTAAGCACGCCATTTTCAAAAACAGCGGTAAACTTTTGCTGCGCTGGAAAGTCATTGCGATTCTTGATTTTTCTTCCCGTTGTTCGAACCGGCATAGTCAATCTCCTTAATATCGCTTACTTGCAAAAATGATACAAAAGAACACCGAAATAGCCAAGTCATAATTTCACCGCAGCTTGACTTCCTGCCAAAACCTCTCTATCTTGCGCAACTTCAACCGGTTTTGCAAAGCGGTAATGCAACAACGTGAAAACGGCTCGGACGCCATGCCGCCATGTAATCTTCTTGCCCTGCGCTCGCGAGCGCGGATAATAATGTATCGGCACTTCATGAATGCGAATGCCGCGCCGCGCCAGTTTCGCTGTCACTTCGGAGCAGAACTCGAACCCGCGATATTCCAATGGCAAAATTTGTTCAAGCGCGTTCCGTGAAAACACTTTGTAGCCGGTGGATTCATCCGTCACGCACACGCCAAACAGCAGATTCGTGAGCCAGCTCAACAAACGACCGCCCCAATAGAAATGAAGATAGGAGTAATCCCGCGTGCCGAAAACTCGCGCGCCGCGAATGCGTGAGCCATAAACCGCTTCCGCGCGGCCTGCAACAATCGGCCGCACCAGCGCGCGATAGTCCGCGGGATCATACTCCAAATCCGCATCCTGAATCAGGATAATCTCGCCGCTGGCGTGTTGCAGTCCCGTGGCAATCGCTGCGCCCTTGCCGCGATTGTGTTTGTGATAAAGCACGCTGACGTGCGGCTGCGCCGGCAACTTTTGCAACCGCTCGCGCGTGCCATCCTGCGAGCCATCATCGACGATAACGATTTCTGCGCTCACACCGAAAGCGGAAAAATCAACGCGCGCTATTTTTGAAAGAATTTCACCGACGGTGTGTTTCTCATTGTAGGCGGGAATGATGATTGAAAGAGTTGTCATAAAGCAAAGATCGGTTGTGCAATCCTGGCAAACAAGTGAAAAATTCCAACGGCCACCCCTCGCATGTCAGCTACTGACGTAAAATCGCAACCACCGCTTGCCGGTTGGTGGATATTGCTTTTCCCTTTAACCTATCTCGTGCATATCGCCGAGGAGTATTGGGGCGGTGAAGGTTTTTATCAGTGGCTGAGAAAATTTTCCGGCGCCGCCATGACTGCCGAACAGTTTCTCTCTCTTAACAGTTTTTTCATGATGTTCATGATCGCCAGCATGATCGCCATCCTGGCATTTCCGGCATGGCAATGGCTGCTCAATGGTTATGGTACATTGGTTTTCATCAACGGCGCGCTGCATGTAATCGGCAGTTTCATCACAGCGTCTTATTCGCCGGGCGCGATTTCCGGCGTTTTGTTGTGGATGCCGTTGGGATTTTACACCGTGCGCCGCGCCTGGTGCAGCCTGCCACGCGAGAGATTTTGGTTCAGCCTGTCTGCCGGCATCGTCATGCACGCCGTGGTTTCGTTGATTGCGTTGACCATGAATTAGAGCGATCTTCGCAACTACCGCCCGGGCGGCAGTTTTAGGTGAACGAAACAACAACAATTCTTCAGATAAAATTTGCAAGTGCAACAAACAACGCGCGATCTTGGCGCAATTTTTATATTCGGGCTTGTGCTCCGGTTGGCTCTGCTCCTCGCTTTTCCGGCGCCTTTTGGCAACGACGCTTTTGGCCGCCTCTATTTTCGCGACACACTTTTTCTTGCGCACTGGCTGCCGTTGGCGCAGGCATTTGTGTTCTTTCCAGCATTGTTAACCGACAAGATCGTGTTCATTCGCCTGTTGTTTGCCGTGCCGGCCAGCCTCTCCGCTTGCGGCTTTTATCTTTTCTTGCGCCTGCTTGTGGCGCGGCCTTTTGCCGTCATCGGCGGTTTGTTGTTTGCGGTGAATGCGCTTTACGTCATTCTCTCGCTCATGCCTTATCAAGATGTACTCTTTCTCGGATTGTTTTACGCCGCCCTGGCGCTGCTGCTGCGCGACGAGCCGAAGCTTCAGTCAAAAACCGGTATGATGCTCTACGGCCTCGCTTGCCTCACGCGCTACGAAAGCTGGTTCGTGTTGCCTCTGCTCGTTCTCTGGAAAACCAAAATCGCCGCTGCTGGCTTGACTCTTGCAAAAGTGAGCAAGAGTTTTTTAAAGGCGGCGATTTTTTTCGGCTGGGCGCCGTTGCTTTGGTTGCTGCTCAGCCAACTGCATTGGGGCAATTGGAACAGCTTCATGCACCAAACTCCGGATCGCGAATTCTATGCCTGGCATCCGCATGTGGATCTCATGTGGGCGGCGCAATACGCCGGCCGCATGCTCTACTGGCTTGTACTCTTCGGCTCGCCGCTGCTGCTGTTTGCCTTGCCGGGAATCAGACGCTTCTGGCAAAATCGTAAGGCGCTGCTTCCGGTTTTGAAATTGCCTTTGCTGGCGTGTGCGGTCACATTGGCGTTTTTCTTTTTTATCATTGGCAAAGAATATGGCACAGTCAACCGCTTTGCCATGTTTCCCATGAGTCTTGCGCTCATATTTGCCGTGCTCGGCATGGAAATGGCTTATCAAAGTTTTTCAACGCGGCCTGGTTGGCGGCGGAAAATTTTGCAGCCGCGCGTCTCGGATGTTCTTGCAATTTCCGTGCTCGCCGGCCTGGTGATCTATGCGGCGATACCGGTGTCGCGGCTGCATGCCAATCCCGAGTTCCGCGATCCTTATGAAATTACGCAGTATCTCGACCGTGTTTTGCAGAAGGATGAAAAAGCGCTGGTGGTCGCACCGCATGAACAGCGCTGGCAAGGCGCCACGCCCATGGCATATCAGCGTATCGTGGCGCAATCAATGCACCATCGCGAAAGAATTCTTTCAGCGGGATTGTTGCAGCAGACAGAACGCAGCGCATTGTTGCAGTTTGCCAAAGAAAATCATGTGAAATATTTGGTGATTTTTGATAACTTCTCGCCCTGGCATCCGGCGGATGTGGTTTTTAGTGAATATGCCAAAATGAACCGGCATCAATTAAAACTGGTTTTACAGGCAAGAGCAGCGACGATTCATGAAGTGCCGGCATGGCAGGAGTAATAGCGCTTGACTCTTTGATCAAATTTCTTCATCGTGCGTTGATCAATAAATGAATGACCAATCAAATTAAAAGCCGGTATGAATAGATCAGGATCGGAAAGCCCCATGCTGGACCAAATTGTTTTGCCCCTGGAAGCCGCAGAGTCGAAGGCATTACCCGCAAAAGAAGCAAAACGCCTTGCCAACGGTCAGGCAAACAAGCTTGCACCCAACGATCGCGCTTTTCATGATTGGTATCGTTTCGTGCTTTCGTTCCCACCGCATTTAGTGCGTGATTATCTGGCTGATTTCGGGTTTACCGGGGACAAGGTTGTTTTGGATCCTTTCTGTGGAACGGGTACGACTCTGGTCGAGGCAAAAAGAAGAGGAATTGGATCGCGAGGCCTTGAGGCCAATCCCTTTGCACATTTCGCCAGTTCTGTTAAGCTGGACTGGAATCTTGAGCCGGGCTTATTCTTGAAGCGCGCCTATGAGATTGCGGATTCGGCGCGAACACACTTGCGCCGGCAGGGAATTGAGGAGGACTGGCCGCAAGAAAATAATTTCAAGAATTCCCAACTGAAGAAATTGGATGCCGAGGCCGAGAAACTTTTGTTGGCTAACTCGATTAGTCCTTTACCGTTGCACAAGACGCTCGTCTTGCTTGACTGCCTAAAAGCTCATGAGCGTGAGCCCTATTACCGGCATGCCCGATTAGCGCTGGCAAACGCGTTGGTGTTCACGATCAGCAATCTTCATTTCGGCCCGGAAGTCGGAGTCGGCAAAGCAAAGGGTGATGTTCCCGTTATCTCAACCTGGCTCGTTGAAATCGAAAAAATGGTGCGCGATCTTTACTCGGCCGCGAGTGCTGCGCCCGTTGACACCGAAGTATTTCTAGCCGATGCCCGGCAAATTTGTGAAGTGCTTCCGCCGCAATCGATCGATGGTGTAATCACCTCGCCCCCTTACCCGAATGAAAAAGACTATACCAGAACCACCCGGTTAGAATCCGTTTTGTTGGGTTTCATTCATAATAAAGCGGAACTACGCGAGCTGAAACAGAAGCTCGTGCGCTCAAACACGCGCGGTGTTTATGCGATCGATGATGATCACAAATGGGTCGCCGATCATCCGGAGATTCAACGTATTGCACAAGAGATTGAGCGGCGTCGCCTCGAACTTGGTAAAACTTCCGGTTTTGAAAAGCAGTATGGCCGGGTGACGCGCTTGTATTTTGGCGGGATGGCGCGGCATTTCGCCCAGCTCCGGGATGTGCTTCGCCCCGGCGCACGGCTGGCCTATGTCGTCGGCGATCAAGCGTCCTATTTGCGAGTCATGATTCGAACCGGCCAATTGTTGGCAGATATCGCACAAGCACTGGGATATGAGTTGGTTCGCATCGATCTTTTCCGCGAACGTTTTTCAACCGCAACAAAAGAGCATCTGCGGGAAGAGGTTGTGGTGCTGCATTGGCCTGGACATCGGAGGTAAACATGGCGGCGGACAAGAATCGCTATACTCGAATTATTGAGCTGATATTCTCCAAACACTATCGTGCCGGTGCTAAAGAAGTACCATTTGAACGATCAGCTATCGTGCAAGCATCTAGAGAACTGGGTATCAGACTTCCAAAGAACTTGGGTGATGTTCTTTATTCTTTTCGTTACCGCACAGCCCTGCCTGAAAGCATTGTCAAAACAGCGCCAGCCGGTCTCGAATGGATCATTCGTCCGGCCGGACGATCAAAGTATAAGCTGGTACTCGTCACACAATCCATTATTACTCCTTCGAATTTTCGGACTAAAATAAAAATTTTGGACGCAACGCCTGGCGTCATCAGCAAGTATGCTTTGAGTGATGAACAGGCTTTACTGGCAAAGTTGCGATATAATCGCTTGATCGATATTTTTACTGGCCTAACATGCTATTCACTGCAAAACCATTTGCGCACGACTGCGCCACAAATTGGCCAGGTTGAAATAGATGAGATTTATATAGGTATCGACAAGCATGGCGCCCACTATATCTTGCCGGTACAGAGCAAAGGTAGAGCGGACAAAATTGGTATCGTCCAAATTGAGCAAGATTTTGCCGTTTGTGAAAAAAAGTTTCCCGAGCTTATCTGCCGTGCAATTGCAGCGCAATTCATGGATGACGGCCTTATCGCATTATTTGAATTCGAGAAAATCGGAGAAAATATCCAAGTCTTCAGTGAAAAACACTACAATCTTGTTCATCCCAAGGATTTGACTCCTGAAGAGCTAAGGCATTATCAAAAACGATCATCTTGAAAAGGAATTTCTGAGATGACAGATATCCTCCTCGCCCACTCCTTCTTCCTCCGCTTCGATCCCAAGCAATGGCAAACGATGCAGCCTTATCCGCCCTTGGGAACGTTGTATGCCGCCGCTTATTTGCGCCAGAAAGGTTATGAAGTCGCGCTGTTTGACAGCATGCTGGCGCAAACTCCGGGTGAGTTCAAAACGGCCATCGAGAAGCATCATCCGAAAATTGTGGTGTTTTACGAAGACAGCTTCAACTGGCTCAGCAAGATGTGCCTGACGCGCATGCGCGAGGCTTGCTTTGAGATGATGCGCATTGCCAGATCGGCTGGCGTGCCGGTGATCGTCGCCGGCTCCGATCCCACGGATCATCAGCAATCTTACTTTGAGCACGGCGCGGATTACGCCATCATCGGCGAAGGCGAAATGGCGCTGGGCGAATTGCTCGATACGCACTTTGGCCGCAGTCTGCAACCGCTCGCGCAGATTCAAGGCATTTCATTCCGCCAAAACGGCGGCATAGCACAGAACGCGGCGCGCGGTTTTCTCAAACAGCTCGACGTGCTGCCGTTCCCTGCATGGGATTTGATTGACATCGACAAATACCGCAGCGCCTGGCGCAAGAAGCACGGCTACTTCTCGATGAACATGGTGACCACGCGCGGTTGCCCGTTTCGCTGCAATTGGTGCGCAAAACCGATTTACGGCGATCGTTATAACTCGCGTTCGCCCGAGAATGTCGCAGAAGAAATGGCATGGCTCAGAAAACAATTTCAACCGGATCATTTTTGGTTCAGCGACGACATCTTCGGCCTCAAGCCTGGCTGGGTGGAACGCTTCGGCGATGCAGTGAAAGAAGCGAACGCCGTTACACCGTTCAAAATTCAAGCGCGGGTTGATTTGCTGCATGAAGACGCTGTCATTGGTTTGAAAAAAGCCGGCTGCAAAACCGTGTGGGTGGGTGCGGAATCCGGCTCGCAAAAAATTCTCGACGCCATGGATAAGGGCACGAAGGTCGAACAAATTTATGCGACCGCCGAGCGCTTGCACCGCCGCGGCCTCGAAGTCTGCTTCTTCCTGCAATTCGGCTATCCCGACGAAACTGATGAAGATATCGAGAAAACCATCAAAATGGTGCGCGACTGCCGGCCCGATGACATCGGCATTTCGGTTTCCTACCCGCTGCCCGGCACGCGCTTTTATGAACGTGTAAAAAGCGAACTCGGTGAGAAACGCAATTGGGAACACAGTGACGATCTTGACCTCATGTTCCGCGGCCAGTATCAGCCTGACTTTTACCGCCAATTGCATCGCGTTGTGCATCACGATTTTCGTTTGCACAAGGCTGCAGTTTTGTTTTCGGAGATGTGGCGGCATCCCTCACAATTTACCGCGAGTAATGTGCGCCGTTTGATCTCGGCGGCAGCGCGCTGGCCGATGTTGCAGATCGAGCGCGCGCGTTTGCAACGGCTGAAAATCCTCAATCGTTCCTGCATGTAAGAGCGATTACATGGCTATTTTGCTCCATACTATGCTTGACTGAAGCACTCGTTGTTCTTACATTATGCCACCTTTTCTATCGCCATGACCACGAGATACTCTCATGCCAAAAGCCACTCCTAAATTTGATTTCACACGCATCGACCGCCGCACCGCGCGCGTAACCCCAGCATTGATCGCCGCTGTTCGTGATCGGATTATCGAGCATTTGCGTCCCGAAAAAATCATCTTATTCGGATCACGGGCAAAA
This sequence comes from Cytophagia bacterium CHB2, assembly GCA_030263535.1. Lineage (NCBI taxonomy): Bacteria > Pseudomonadati > Bacteroidota > Cytophagia > Cytophagia bacterium CHB2. The sequence goes on along the minus strand of SZPB01000039.1, from coordinate 10,693 downwards.
GGTCGAGCCACTCCTGCTAGTGACATTGATTTAATGCTGGTATTGAATAATAATCACCCCTTATCGGGTGTGAAGCAGCGAGATCGTTTTGGCGCCGTTCTAGATTTATTTCGCTATCGATCATTCGGGCTGGATGCCATCGTTTTGACTGATGCTGAAGTCGAAAAGATCAGGCGAGAGAATGAAGGAGAGTGGGACCTCATGTTGGAAATACTGGAGGAAGGGAAAATTATTTATGACAACTGCCAATCAGAAAATAAGCGAGCACCTTCGACAACGCGTGCGCGAATGGTTTCGCAAGGCTGAACATGAGCTGGCTTATCTGGAACATGCACCATTAGATTTAAACGATCCACCGACGGATACGACAGGACGAATGGCTCACATGGTTGCGGAGTACTGCCTCAAAGCCTATTTGGTATTGAATAAAAAGAAGATCAAAAAGATTCATGATCTTGGAGAAATCCTGGATTCATGTATTGCAGTGCGTAATGACGATGACTTTGAGGATTTGCGCGCCGATTGCCATACCTTGACCCGTTACAGAATAGATTTTGCCTACCCTGGCCATTTTATTGAAACAATCAGCGTCGAAGAAGCCCGGGCTGCGATCGAGAAGGCCCGGCGGATTCAAAGCTTCGTTCTGCGGAAAGTGCATGAGTTGGGTTACTCGCAAGATTGAAGCGAATTCGCCACTTTGAAGGCATGAACTGCTGTTAGTGTAGAACCGACAAAAGGAGTCGTCCCCTTGTCCATCCACCGCGTCTGTGTCTACTGCGCTTCCAGCAGCCAGTGCGATCAATTTTATTTTGATGAAACGAAGCGCTTGGGAAGGGCGCTGGCGCAGAACAACATCACCATCATTTTCGGCGGCGGCAGCGCCGGCTTGATGGGCGCGCTGGCCGACAGCGCTTTGGCGGAAGGCGGCAATGTCATCGGCGTGCTGCCGCATTTCATGAAGGAAGTCGAGTGGGGACACAACGGCTTGACGGAGCTGCACCTCACCGACGACATGCACCAGCGCAAGCGTTTGATGATTGAAAAATCGCAAGCCTTGATCGCATTGCCCGGCGGCAGCGGCACATTGGAAGAGCTGTTCGAAGCCATCACTTGGAAGCGGCTCGGCCTGCACACGCATCCCATCATTATTGTCAACATGCGAGGTTTTTTTGATCCTTGTATTGAGCTGCTGGAACGCTGCATTACCGAACGCTTCATGCTGCCCAAACATCGCCAGATGTGGACGGTGGTGAGTTCAGTGGCTGAAGTGATTGAGGCGTTGCGCAACCCCACGCCGTGGGAGAAAGATGCGATTCGGGAGGCGAGGCTGTAAGAAAAGTGATTTTGATCAGCGACGGCTTGGCCGTCGCTTTGCATTTTCTGAATCGTCAAAAGTCATCGCCAGGTTGTAGCGAAGTTGTTGTCACAATCAAAATCACCGATGCAATTCACCCGCGAAGCGAGGAGGAGAGCCATGTACAACCGCCGTTCATTTTTGGGCGCGATCGGGCGCAGCGCGTGCGCCGCATTCGCCCTGCCCACGTTGCAGCCGCAACGCTTCACCCGCGCGCTTGAAGCATTTGCTGCCGATGTGCGCACGCCCGAGGAAATTGCGCAAGATGAATCTCTGTGGTTCGAGGTGCAACAGGCTTTCACCGTCGACCGCAGCCTGGTCAATCTCAACAACGGCGGCGTCAGCCCCGCGCCGGCGATCGTGCAGGCCGCGATGAAACGCCATCTCGATTATTCCAACAATGCGCCGGTTTACACTATGTGGCAGATTTTGGAGCCGGAGCGTGAAGGTGTGCGCCAGCGCCTGGCGCGGACCTTCGGTTGCGATCCCGAGGAAATCGCGCTGACCCGCAATGCCTCTGAGAGCCTGCAAACCTGCCAGCTCGGCTTCGATCTCAAGCCGGGAGATGAGGTGTTGACCACGACGCAGGATTACCCGCGCATGATCACAACGTTCCAACAGCGCGAGCGGCGTGAGCGCATAAAACTCAAACAATTCTCCCTTCCCGTGCCCTGTGAAGACAACGATGAAATCGTGGCACGCTTCGAAAAGAATATCACCTTCAAAACCAGGCTCATTTTGATGAGCCACATGATCAATATCACCGGCCAAATTTTGCCGGTGAAGCAAGTGGTGCAGATGGCGCGCGCAAGAAACATTCCCGTCATCGTAGACGGCGCGCATGCCTTTGCGCATTTCGATTTCTCACTCGCCGACCTGGAGTGCGACTACTACGCCACGAGCCTGCATAAATGGCTGTTTGCGCCGCACGGCACCGGCATGTTATTCGTGCGCCAGGAAAAGATCAAAGGCCTGTGGCCGATGATGGCGGCTCCGGAAAAAATGGACAGTGACATCCGCAAATTCGAAGAAATCGGCACGCATCCCGCGGCGAATTATCTCGCCATTGCCGAGGCGCTCACCTTCCATCAAGGCATTGGCGCAAAGCGCAAAGAAGCGCGCTTGATTTATTTGCGTGACCGCTGGGCCAGGCGCCTTGCGCAACTCGGAAGCATTCACCTGCACACCAGCCTGCAACCGGGCTTCGCCTGCGGGCTTGCCACCGTGCAACTAAAAGACGCCGACCCGTTCGTGCTGACACACTATTTGTGGGACAAGCATCGCATCATCGTCACGCCCATCAAGCATCCGGAGTTCGAAGGCATTCGCGTCACGCCCAGCGTGTACACCACGCTCGAAGAGATTGACCGCTTTGCCGAGGCCATGGAAGAAGTGAGCAGGAACGGCTTGCCGAAGACGTGATGAATCGATTCCAGTCGCTCAGGTGCAGGCCTCACAAAAACCTCTGCAACGGATGAAAGGTGTCAGCGGATTGCGATGAATTCACCTGTTGAAAAAATCGAAATGCCGTTCCTCTCATCTGTCAGGGTTTTTGCTGAACGAAATCGACTCGATCTCGGCATATGCCTCACGCTTACCGCCCTCGCAGCGGTTCTGCGCTTTTGGCATCTCACCGATCTCGGCCTCACGCATTTCGACGAGGGCTCCTATGCGATGACTGGCCGTTGGCTCGCGACCTTCGGCGAGGAAGGATGGATTTATCAATCCGGGCATGCGCCGGGCTTGTTTCCAACTTTGCTCGGTTTGTTCTTTCTCATATTCGGAATCAAAGATTTTGTTGCAATTGCCGTCTCGGCCTTGACCGGCAGCTTGACTGTTGTGCTGATCTACTGGGTCGGGCGGGAGCAGTTCAGCCGCAAAACCGGTATCATGGCCGCGTTGTTTCTGGCGACAGCGGAATATCATCTCATGTACTCTCGTTTTGCGCTGACTGACGCGACATTCACACTGCTCTTTTGGGCAAGCCTGGCAAGCCTGTTGCAAGGTCTCGTTAGGAACGAACGGCGTTGGTTCATCATTGGCGGTGTGCTTACCGGGTTGTGCTGGAATACGAAATATCACGGCTTTTTTCCGCTGCTGATCTTGGGTTTGTGGCTGGGCATGGTGGCGCTGATGCGGCGCAGGAAGCATCTTGTTCCACCGCGCGTGCGGTGGTCAAACTTCGGCATCGCGCCTCTTCTTGCCGGGCTGATCTACTTGCCCTGGTTTTTGTTTGTTCAATTTTCTGTCGGCTACGGCGCGATTCTGCAAGCACAGGCGGATCATTCCATCGGACAATCTGCGATCATCCTCACGCCGCCGGCAACGATCTATTTTTATCTCTCGCAATGGCTTTCGCCGGCGCTGTTGCTGTCCGCCTTGCTGGGCAGCATAATGATTTTAACTCGCCTGCGAGCAGTGACTCTTTTTTCGCTGTTTGCGACGGCGCTGTTTACAATCGCAGCCATGTTCTACACCAGCTTTCCGCGCCTGCTGCTGCCAGTAGTTCCCGGACTCTGTTTGTTTGCCGCGCACGGTGTCGAGAGAATCTCGCGCGCCAAGACGTTGGCGTGGCTGCTTGCCGCTGTTACTCTTGCTTGGAACATGATGGGCGCTCACCGGGTGTTGTCATTGCGCACCGATGCCTATCGCCAGGCCGCCGCGTATCTGCAAAAATTCGATGCGCCCGTACTCACGCAAATGAGCAAAAATTTCTATTTCTACGAAAAGAAAAAATCGGTGGAAATGAGATGGCATGAGCCGGACACCCTTGATGCCATAATGCAAAATTCTCCTGCCGTTGTGATCGCCGTTGATCCGATCATTCATCGCTTTCCACAGGTTGAACGCTGGCTTGAAAAATATCGTAGACATTTGCGGCTTGCGCACGAGATTCCGATTCACATGTATGAGCCGGTTTATTATCAAGGTTTCGATCCCGCACAGCGTGACCGGCGGCCTTTGGCGCTTGCGCCGTTTCGACCCGGACAGGCGAAGATTGAAATTTACCGTGTTACAAATGAGAGGGAGCAAAAATGAAAATTGGACGCAACGATCCGTGCCACTGCGGCAGCGGCAAAAAGTACTGTTTGGAAAAAGATGAAGCGCTCGAGCACGAACAAGCAGCGCAAACTGAAGATACGGAGTTCGAAGATGACGATGATTGGCATGACGAAATCAATGACTTCGATGACGAAGATTTTGAGATCGACGAAGATGAAGATTTTGATGAGTTCGACGATGATGACGAGGAAGATTTTGATAGCGACGACGACGACAATGATGATGATGACGACGAACTAGACGGCCTTGAGAAAGTAACCCCTAAACGATCGCCGGAAGTGATTGCCGCGCAAGACGCCCGCTGGAATGAATTTGAAGCAGCGGATGACGAAGGCCGGGTGGCTCTCTTTCTCAAGACTCTCGAAGAACCTGAGCTAATGGATGATGATCTCGCCTTCGACATGCTTGACAAGATTTGTACGGCGTGCCTGGCGTCGGGCGATCGTGATCGTTATGATGATTTGATCAAGAAACTGCGCGAGCGCCTGCCCGAGGTGTACTCCGAAAGCGCGCATTATCATCTGGAGAACCTGATCACCAATGCCGTGGTCGCCGGGCGCTGGCAAGACGTTCGAACATTCGCCCTCGAATTTGCGGACGTCGCAGACAGAGAAATCGATACTTTCAACAATGTCATTTCACAACTGGCCTATCATGGCCAATTGCAGATCCTGCTTGAGATCACTCAGCGGGCCTGGCCCAAGATCAAGGACTCTGATGAAATCACGCCCTGGGGCATCGACGAGTTTGTTGTGCAGGGCGCAGACTTCGTCGTGTTTGACTATCTGACGCACGGCACCGACCCGCGTGCGGATGATCCGGAGTTGCAACAGCGGCTCGCGTTTTTCACTAAAATTCAACCTCAGCGCTTCACGGAGGTTTTCAATATATTTATTGGACGAAGCACGCGTAGCTGGACGATGCAGGATTTTGATTTCAAAGAGCATATACAAATAGTCAAGAATAGCAAGGGCAAGCGCCGTCGCCAGCGCCACTCGCCGGGTAAACGGAATCTCGACGATCTTAGTTATGAGTTCTTTCGCTATTTGCATCAGCACGAAAATGTTTCTTACCCCAAAGCAGAGTTGGCCCGTTACAATATCGTCGAATACCTCATCAAACGTTACGACGGCGACCTGGAAGAGCACGAGAGCATGCTGGAACGCGCTCTGCGCGGCAATCGCCCCAAGCCCAGAATCAAGCGCCGGCCTCCGGAAAACATTCTCTGCCCGGATCGCGAGACGCTCGATCGTTATTTAGCCGGCTTGATGCACTTCCTTAATCCGCAATACTATGAGGTTGCCGCCACCTTTGAAATGGTGCCAGCCTGGCTGCGCTTTCTTGAAATGCGCGAACTCATCGATCATGATTTGCACCGGCGCACGTTGCTGAACTTGCGCGAACTTCAGGAGGATGTGATCAGCCTGTTTGAGAGCTTTCGAGAAGACCCGGCGCTTGTGGAAGCGATGCGGAATTGGAACGAAACAATACTTGCATGAAAACAGCGAAACAAAAGGGCTGTCGCGGCCACAGAAAAGAACTGCCGTTAACCGGCTTGTGGCGTTGTTGTTTCGGTAGAAGACAAATTTTCTCCGGCCAATCACTGTTTTTGGAAATACATCATGGACATTCTTCTCACGCACGGTTACTTTCTTCAGGAAGATGAAAAAGAGCGCGAGATCATGAAGCCCTATCCGCCTCTCGGGCTTTTGTATCTTTCCGCATATCTCAAGCAGAAGAATTTTGCCGTCGAGATTTTTGACAGCACCTTCGCCGCCAAAGATGATTTTGCGCAATTGCTGCGTGCAAAGAACGCCAGGCTGGTCGGCATCTATGCAAATCTCATGACGAAATTCAACGTGCTAGACATGATCCGGCAGGCGAAACAGCAAAATTGCATTGTCATTGTCGGCGGCCCGGATCCGCCTTATTATGCCGAACAGTATCTCGATTTCGGCGCGGATATCGTTGTCATTGGTGAGGGCGAACAAACGCTGGAAGAATTACTTCCAATTTTGCTTTCAGGGAAGCTCGAACAGCTCACACAAGTCGCCGGAATTGTTTTCAAAGATGAACAAGGCATGCTGCAACACACCCCCGCGCGGCCGCTGCTGCCTGACCTCGATGCGCTGCCGTTGCCTGATCGGGGTGCAATCGATTTGCAAAAATATGTTGATACTTGGCGCACGCATCACGGCCGGGGCGCGGTGTCAATGATCACCAGCCGCGGCTGTCCTTATTCCTGCACCTGGTGCAGCCATTCGGTTTATGGCAAATCGCTGCGCAAACGCAGCCCACAGCTTTGCGCGCAAGAAGTCGAGATGATTCGTGCAGACTATTCTCCCGACATGCTGTGGTATGCGGATGACGTTTTCAATATCAATCACAAATGGTTTTTCGAATATGCCGTTGAGCTGAAGCGCCGCGAAATCAAAATACCGTTCGAGTGCATCTGCCGCGCTGACCGCATGAATGAAGATATTGTGCGCGCCTTACGCGACATGGGCTGCTTTCGCGTTTGGATCGGCTCGGAAAGCGGCTCGCAGCGCCTGCTCGATCAAATGAAGCGCGGCGTTAAAGCCGAACAGGTGCAGGCCATGACGCGGTTGGCGAAACGCCACGGCATCGAAACCGGTATGTTTTTGATGTGGGGCTTTGAAGATGAAAATGAAAACGACATCGCCGCGACCATCGCTCACGTCAAAAAAGCCAATCCCGATCTCGTGCTGACGACGGTAAGTTATCCCATCAAGGGCACGGAGTATTACAGTCGCATGGCCGAACAAAATGTGATTGTGGCCGACGGCAAATGGCAGGAGAGCAACGATCGCGATTATCGCATTCGCGGCCGGCATTCGAAGCGCTATTATGATTACGTCAATCGCCGCATGTACAGCGAGCTGGCGCTGCAGCGTTTGCAGGAAAATGGTAACGGCAACTGGCTCAACCGCGCGAAGGCCGCTGTGCAATCGCAAATTGGCAAGCTGGGCATGGCGCTGACGGCGCATGAAATGGAGATCTGAATTTTCTGCATGATCTGCGATGGCTTTGCCATCGCTTGGCGCTTTATCTGGTCACAAAAATCCTTCGTTGACTTTGTGGCTTTTTCTGTGAAGATTTGACCAACAGATTCGACTTTGAGACGAGCACATAATACGAAGAGACTAACTGCGTGATCCAATTCCTCGGCACAATCGGTTTTGGTTTGGTGTGGGGCTGGCTGCTGGGATTCTTCGTGGCGCGCCGGCCCTCGACGCAGCCATTTCTCAATTTTCTGGCTGCCGCGGCGGCCACCATTCTCGCCGCTTTCGTTCCGTTAATCTTCGTCAATCTGCGCGCCGTGATCGCATTTGTCCTGGCGATGGCGCTCACATTTTTTATTCATTACCTCTGGCGCACGGAGCAGCGCAAACGCGCGGCCGTGGCCACTCACTAAAACTCTGAGGAGGGTTTATCATGAATGAATCGACTCCTGCGACGATGCTGCAACTGCTGGGCGCCGGCGCCCTGGGCGCGGTGATCGGCTGGTATGTTTATTACATCAATCGCTATCGCCAGGGCGACGTGCAGCTCAGCGACATTGTCACGCTCGTGGGCGCCATCGGCGGCAGTGCGGTGCTGGCGATTTTCCCGCAGCGCAGCGATTTGTTCGGCGCCTACGGCATCGGCCTGTTCGCCGGATTCTTTGGGTACTTTTTCATCCTCATCATCATGGTGACGGCCTCAAAAAACTTCAACCGCGATTGGTTTCTCGATGGCCGCCGCAAAACGCTCGCCGGCGATGAATACATTCCCGAAGGCACGCGCGAAACCGGTTCGGCCATGGCGGCGCCGGAGAAACCAGGCGGCAAATCGCCGGTGAATTGAAGAGAAATAAAAGGCAAAATAATTGAGGGCAAAATGATTTATTGAATTGTTCCGCCCTCGATCATTTTGCGTTTGGGGTTGTGACACGCTTTTGCAGGTTGAAAACGCATGCTAGAATCATCCACACAAGAATTGCGCGCGCTGTTGTTCGGCGCACCGCCCTACGAACGTTCCGGCGCGCCTGAGCCCGATTTGCTCGCCGATCTCGCGCCGGTGCTGCCGCACGATCTTCTAGAGCCGGCGCTCAACACGATCGCCGGCATCGGCTTTATGCCGGAGCCGGATCGTTGGCGCACGCTGGCGGCATTGCTCACGCGCGCGCACGAAGCCGGCAACGACGAGCTTGCCGCGCGCATGATCACGCGCCTTCCTCACGTTGTATCGCATTTGCCCTCTGCTCTTCTCAAACCATTTTTTGAGGCGGTGCGGGCATTTCATGCGCAAGACGATTATCGCGGTGAGATCTATCGCGCCATTGCATTAACCGCGCTGGCGCAGCGTCTGCCGGAAGCGCCGATGCAACGGGCGTTGGCTGAAGAAGCTCTGGCCCTGGCGCGCTTGCCGGCTTGGGACGATATTCAACAAGAAGCGTTCATGTACTTTGTCACGAACATGAACGCCGCGCTTGCCGAAGAGGAAAAGCAAACCCTGCTGGCTGCGGCCCGCAACATGCGCGACCCTGCGTTTCGCGCCTCGAGTCTGGCGGCATTGCTTTCCAATTTCAGCGCGCCGGCGCTAGCAGGCATTTTGCAGGAAGCGTTGCTAGCGAGCCGGGCAGTTGCTTGGGCGCCGCGCCGCCTCGAGGCGCTCACGGAATTGCGTTTGCGTCTGCCGCAGCCGCTGCAAAGTGAAATTCAGGAAGACACAAAAGCACAAGGCTCGGAAGCCGATTATTTGCGGGCGCTGGCCGAGATCACGCGCCGCACCGGTTTGCCGTTGCCGCAAGAAGTGCAAACGCAGAGTTTGCCGACTGCCGAGACCCTGCGGGATTATGCCGAGCTTGCCGACTGTTTGTCCGAAGAGCAATGCGCGGCAGCTTTGGAAGTCACAGCAACGTTGTGGGAATCCGAGCAGCAGAGAGTTCTCGAAAAATTGATTCCGCATCTTCCGGCCAAGCTTTTTCCTGTTGTTCTGGCGCGCATCGAAAATCTGCAAGCCGTCGAGCCGGTGCGTGCGCAGTTGTTGATGCAGGCGGCAAATTATCTTCCGCAAGCCTTGCTCGGTGAAGCGGCCGTTCAGGCGCGTCAATTCGAAAATTTGTGGTGGCGATTGCGCACTCTGGCCGCGCTGCAACCGCGCCTGCCGGCAACGGAGCAAGCGCAGCTTCCCGATGAAATAAATGCCGTTGCAAGCGAACGCTTGCGCGAATTGTTCACACAACTGTCCGAGCCGGAGCAGCGTGCGCTTATCGAAGAAATGATTATCGCGATTTGGGATCATTACGGCGGCGCAGCACCACCCGCGAAAAACGGCGGTCCGCACCGCGAACCGGAACCAACGCAAACCGACGCGGGAGAACCGCCTGCTCCATCAGCGCCGCCGACACAATGGGAATCAGCGCCGCCCCCGCCGGCAAGTTCGCCCAAGCGTTCTTACAGAAATGGCGGCGGCAGAAGAGGAACAAGGAGCCCGGCTCCGGCGAAGCGATCAGCGAAGCGCTCGCGCGGCGTTCCCAGCGCGGACGATGAAGAGATGGCGCCATCTCCTTCGCGCGGCACAAGCGATGATCGTTCCCCCGAAAAAGACAAGCCCACGGTCAACACGGGTTTTGCATCGGCAGAGAAAGCCGGAACGCCGCTCTCGCCAAATGCGCCGTTGGTGCAAAGCCAGTTTTATTACTTTTGGTTTGAAGTCAGCAAAAAACGCATCGCGGGCGCAATCGATGTCGCACCAACCGCATTGCCAACGGAATTTTTGCCGAAAGAGGCGCGACTGAAAGTGGCCTTGTTCGCTTTCGAGGGCGAGATCGAAATCACCAGCGGCGCAGATATTGGCGAGATTCAACTTCGGCCCGACGGTATGGCACCCGTCGTGCGTCCGGCTGCTCGCCCGGATAAGCTGCAAGATTCTGCTTTGCTCGAACGGCGTTTGTTCTTTCCCGTGAAAATGCCCAACAAATCCGGCACATTTCGCTTGCGGTGTAATATTTATTGTGAACAAGTATTGGTGCAATCGCATCTCGTGCAAGTGGAAGTAGGCTCGCGCGTCAGACGAATCATGCGCAGCGCCGGCAAGCGCCCTGCGCTGCAAACACAGGCCGATTACACCTTGAGCAAAAGCTTGCATGCGGATTATCTTTCCGAAGTGCCGACACATCGCTTAAGCCTCATGCTCAACGACGACGGCAAAGGTACACACGGCTTTCGGGTGCTGGCGGCCGAGGGCGCGCAAGAGTTCAAAAGTGACGCG
>SZPB01000038.1 GCA_030263535.1 Cytophagia bacterium CHB2 | reverse complement strand
GGTTGTAGTGCCAAAAGCGCTACCCAGGGTTCGAATCCCTGCCTCTCCGCTTGTGACGAAAACTGACCCAGGAACGAAAATGGTAGTTGTGCGCTTTGCCCCGAGTCCGACGGGTTTCTTGCACATTGGCGGCGCACGCACGGCGATTTTCAACTGGTTATTCGCCCGTAAACACGGCGGCAAGTTCTTTCTCAGAATCGAAGACACGGATCAGCAGCGCTCTGGCGAGGAAATGACGCGCGCGATTATCGACAGCTTGCAGTGGCTCGGGCTTGATTGGGATGAGGAGCCAATCAAACAATCCGACCGCCTCCCTGTCTATCGCGAGGTCGCGCATCGCCTGGTGGCGGAGGGCAAAGCCTACCGCAGTTTCGCTACCGCGGAGGAGCTCGACGCGGCGCGGCAACGCGCTGCCGCCGAGAAAAGGGAATTTCGCTATCGCAAGGAATTTCCGCGAGTCTCGGCAGGCGACGAAGAAAAGCTGCTCTCAGAGAACAAGCCCTTCACTGTTCGCATGCCGGTTCCGCCGGGCGTAACGGCTTTCGAGGATCAGGTTCACGGCCAGGTTAGCTTCGATAACGCGCTGATCGACGATTTCGTGATCTTGCGTTCCGACGGGCAACCGACCTATCATCTCGCCGTGGTGGTGGATGATCATGACATGGGCATCACCCACATTCTGCGCGGCGATGATCACATTTCCAACACGCCCAAGCAAATCTTGCTGTACAATGCTTTAGGCTGGAACATGCCGAGCTTTGCGCATGTGCCTTTGATTCTTGGGCCGGACAAAACCCGGTTGAGCAAACGCCACGGCGCAACTGCGGTCGGAGAGTACGAAAAGAAAGGTTATCTGCCTGAGGCGCTGTTTAATTTCCTAGCGTTGCTGGGCTGGTCGCCGGGCGATGATCGCGAAATTCTTTCGCGCGAGGAATTGATTCAGCTCTTTGACATTCGCGGCATTTCGAAAAGCAGCGCGGTTTTTGACGAGAAAAAATTCGAGTGGATGAACGGCGAGTACTTGAGCAAAGTCGAAGTCTCGCGGCTTGAGCAGCTCGTCATTGCAGCGTTTCGTAACACCGCGGGCGTTTTCGAACAGAATTTGCTCGATGATCACGCATATGTACATCAGGTCATCGCGCTGCTCAAACCGAAAGCCAAAACCATTCCAGACTTTGTCAAATTCGGCGCATATTTTTTTGCCGAGCCGGCAGAGTTTGAAGAAAGCGCAAGAGCCAAACATTGGCAAGACCCCGCGACTGCCGGGCGCTTACGCGAGCTGGCAAATGAACTCGAACAACTCCCGGAGTTCACCGCTGCGGCGACGGAAAACTGCCTGCGCGCGCTCGCCGAGAAAATCGGCATCAAAGCCGGCAACTTGATTCATCCCGCGCGGCTGGCCCTCACGGGATTTGGCGCAAGCCCCAGTTTCTTTGACGTCATTACCGTGTTGGGCAAACAGAAAGCCGTGCAGCGCCTGCGCAAAGCCGCGGAACAATTAGCCCAATAGTATTCTGGGGAGTCGTCCAACGGCAAGACATGTGGCTCTGGACCACAGAATCGGGGTTCGAATCCCTGCTCCCCAGCACAGTAAAGAAGTGAAGTCGGGCTTTCGCAAACATTTTTTTTACCGGAAACAAGTGAGTGAGCGAAAGCCCGACTTCGCTCAGCATTTAAAGGCGCATTCGTCTAGCGGCCTAGGACACCGGCCTCTCACGTCGGGAACACGGGTTCGATTCCCGTATGCGCCACAAAGAAGTAAAATTTAAAATTGACTTTTGCCGAAATTCTAGTATATTTCGGCTCCATGTGCCCGTAGCTCAACTGGATAGAGCGCTTGGCTACGGACCAAGAGGCTGAGGGTTCAAGTCCTTCCGGGCATACAAACTCAATTCAAAAAGAAGACAAGAGAGCCATCTTGTCTTCTTTTTTGATGTCACGTCGTCTCCGTTGATGCAAGCGAGGATATGCGGCCTTGACACATGACCATTGGATGCAGTTCGCGATCAAAGAGGCGGAGAAAGCCCTGGAGAAGGGTGAAGTGCCAATCGGCGCGGTTATTGTTTTTGAAGATAAGATCATTGGGCGCGGGCACAACCTAACGGAGACGCTGCAAGATGCCACGGCGCACGCAGAAATGATCGCGATTACAGCAGGCGCAGCCAGCCAGGCAAGCTGGCGGCTCGATGGCGCGACCGTGTACGCCACCGTCGAACCGTGTCCCATGTGTTGTGGCGCCATTCTGCTCTCGCGCATCGTGAAGGTCGTGTATGGCACGGAAGATCCGCGCTTCGGCGGCTGCGGCTCGGTGTCTAAAGTCAATGTGATGTCCACCAATCCGTTTGGTCCGCCGGTGCAAGTGATTTCAGGCATCAAACAAGCCGAGTGTCAGAGTTTGTTGAAAGCGTTTTTTCAGAAATTGCGTGAAAACGCCGCGCCGGAGGAGTTTTGAAAATTTTGTTCATTCAGTATTTGAAGCAGCGTTTTTAGCACGCTGAATCCCTGGGGCAGTAGCTCAACTGGGAGAGCGCCACGTTCGCAACGTGGAGGTCGGCGGTTCGATCCCGCTCTGCTCCACCATCAAGGGTGTTTGAGAAGTATTCTGTTTTCATCGTTGCGACCCAAAACGGGTTTAATATTGATGGATCATTTGATTTGAGCATTGCTTTTGCGTCTTGATGTGAACAGGATTTGCTCGGAATAAATCAGCGGGAAAGCAGTCGCGCGCACAACCCTAATTTACTTCTCGATAAACTCTCGTCAACCACGGAGAGGTGGCTGAGTGGTTGAAGGCGGCGGTCTCGAAAACCGTTATCGGCCCTAAAGGTCGATCGGGGGTTCGAATCCCCCCCTCTCCGCTTTTCAAATTGCAAGGGGCAAAATGCAAAGAGCATCCTAAAAAAGTAAGAGTTGTTGTTTTCTTTTTGCGTGTTGCCATTTGCTGTTTGCCTGGAGAGATGTCCGAGAGGCTGAAGGAACGCGACTGGAAATCGCGTGTAGTGCCAAAAGCGCTACCGTGGGTTCGAATCCCACTCTCTCCGCAAGGTTGTATTTCATCGCTTCCCAAAATTCCCTTGCCTTTCTAAGACTCAATGGTTATTTTGCGCCGTTCGTTAAAACGATTATTTTGCAAACATTGAGTCGGTTTGGTGAGGCTTCGACATCCTTCCAACGACAATTATCACCAAGCATAAAATGGCCAAGGCCCGCGCAATCGGCGCGTGCCGAACCCCGCCAGGGCCGGAAGGCAGCAACGGTAAGCAATGCAAAGATGTGCCGCGGGGCACCTTGGCCTTTTAATTCGCGACGCAACGTTCACCAACCCGTTTGCTCTTCGACAGCAGCGTGGCCCGGATCTCTCATGTCATACCTCGTGCTCGCGCGCAAATGGCGGCCCAAGCAGTTCACGAGTGTCGTCGCGCAGGAACATGTCACCCGCACTCTTGAAAATGCGATCACCCAGAATCGTGTTGCCTCCGCCTATTTATTCACCGGCCCGCGCGGCGTCGGCAAAACTACCATGGCGCGGCTGCTTGCCAAAGCGGTAAATTGCGAACAAGGTCCCACCATCACGCCCTGCGATCAGTGCTCGAATTGCCTGGAAATCACCGCGGGACGCAGCATCGACGTGATCGAAATCGACGGCGCCTCCAATCGCGGCATCGATGAAGTGCGTAACATTCGCGACAATGCCCGCTTCGCCCCGGCTGCCAGCCCCAAGAAAATTTATATCATCGATGAAGTGCACATGCTCACGGAGCCGGCGTTCAACGCGTTGCTCAAAATTCTCGAAGAGCCGCCGGCGCATGTGTTGTTCATCTTTGCCACCACCGAGATTCACAAGGTTCCGGCCACCATTCTGTCGCGCTGCCAGCGCTTCGATTTTCGCCGGGTGCCGATCGGCGAGATCGTCGGCCAGCTCAAAATGATCTGCCAAAACGAAGGCGTGCAGGCCGAAGAAGCCGCGCTTTATCTCATTGCCAAACGTGCCGAAGGTAGCATGCGCGACAGCCAAAGCTTGCTCGATCAAGTCATTTCCTACTGCGGCGAGCGCGTCACGAAAGAAGAGGTTTCCAAGCTGCTCGGCTTGATCGAGCAGGATTTGTTTTTCGAGTGCACCGATGCCGCAAGCGATCGCGATGCGGCAAAGGCGATTGCGCTCTGCGAAAAAATTCACAGCTCCGGCATTCATCTCGGCGAATTCTTTGAACGCCTGGCCGAACATCTCAGCTACATTTTGACAACGCGCGTAACCCAAAGTACCACACATTTGGTGGGATTGGAAAATTACGCCGAGCGCTTCAGCGCCGCTGCTCACGCTCTGCATGAACTCGAGTTGATGCGCTGCATTCAAATCGTTACCGAGGCGCAAGCGCGGCTGGCGCGCGCTTCGAATCCGCGCATCTTGCTCGAAATGGCCCTGTTGAAGATGGTGCACGCGGAAACGAACGAAAGCCCGCACAGCGGCTCCGGAATGAGAAGCGGCGGTGCGCCTGCGGCAAACCTCACCAAGCCGGCTTCTGCGGCCAGCAGCGTCAACCCCTCGATCAGCGCGGCTGAAGTGACGATTGTAGAGTCGGTTGCCGCGCCCCGGCACGAAGGCGTTTCCGTGATTCCGCAAGTCAATCCCAAGCTCGCGCCGGCAACGCAAAGCGCGCCAAGCGTGGCCGCGACCGGAGGCTTGTTCAATTCCAATTTGCTCACACGCGTGCAAGGCGTGCCGGTGGTGAAGGCCAGAGAAGCCGCCTTGCCGCTCGCCGGCCAAATTGCGGATGAAGAAGCCGCGTTCAAGACAATTCAACAAACCTGGTTGAAAATTGTCGACCACGTGAAGGCCGAAAAAATTTCCCTGGGCGCGTTTTTGGAGATGGGCGCGCCCACGGCCCTGAAAGAAGGCGTGTTGGAATTGAGCTTCGGCAGCAATTGCAGCGGCTTTCATCTGAATTCGGTGAACAATCAAAAAACGATCATTCAAAAAATTGTACAAACCGACACCGGCTATTCCGTGCGCATCATCTGCCGGAAAGATGAGAACGGGGTGGTGCATGCGCCGCCGGCGCCCATCTCCGAAGCCGTCGCACCTGCAGCGACAGCCGCCGTCGACCAGCCCGCCGCGCCGTTAAGCAACGGCATCGCCAAAGTTGCGATGAACGGCGATAACGCGCAGAATCTGCAAGCGCTGTTCGAGCATTATCCTGTGGCGAAAAAGCTGGTGGAGGCGTTGGACGGGGAGTTGATTCGGTGCCAGGCAAAACTGCCGTAGGCTTAACGGCGCAGACTGTAATGCTTATTTCCGGAAAGTTGTGTGGAAATAAGAACTGAAAAACATTAATTTCAGGAGATAAACGCATGAGCCGTCCCAGCATGGGCGATTTGCTGAAGCAAGCGCAAAAATTGCAGGAAAAACTCAGTGAAACGCAGGAAAGCCTTGCCAGCCTGCGTGTCGAAGGCACGGCCGGCGGCGGCATGGTCACGGTGGTGATGAACGGCCGCCAGGAAGTGCTGCACGTCAAACTGGAAAAGGAAGTCGTCAATCCCGACGATATCGAGTTGCTTGAGGATCTGATTGTGGCGGCCGTGAACCAAGCGCTCACCAACGCGCAGGAGCTTGCCAGCGCGGAGATGAACAAAGCAACCGGCGGCATGCTGGGCAATATTGCCGGCGGTATAAAACTGCCCGGCATGTGAGGTTTATGTGATCATCTCCCTGGCGGACGGCATCCGAGCAAAATTGCATGCAATATCTCTCTCGTAGCGTTGAAACCGCGGTGATCGAGTTGTCGAAGCTGCCCGGCATCGGCCGCAAAACCGCACAACGCTTGGTTTTCTATCTGCTCAAAACCCAGCGGCCGGAAGTCGAAATGCTGGCGCAAGCATTGCTTGCCTTGAAAGACAATGTGCGGCATTGTTCGCAATGTTTCAACCTGACGGAATCCGATCCCTGCGCGCTGTGCGCCAATCCCAAGCGTGAGCACGGGCTGATTTGCGTAGTCGAAGAAGCCAATGACGTGTTGGCGCTGGAAAACACCAGCGAATATCGCGGTTTGTATCACGTGCTGGGCGGCGCGCTCTCGCCGCTCGACGGCATCGGTCCGGACGATCTGCGCATTCGCGAGCTGTTGCAACGCCTTCAAAACAGCAGCGCCGGCATATCGGAAGTGATCCTCGCGACCAATCCCAATACCGAAGGCGAGGCCACGGCAATTTATCTCTTGAATTTGATCAAACCGCTTGGTATAAAGGTAAGCCGCCTGGCGCGCGGCCTGCCGGTGGGCGGCGATTTGGAATTCACCGACGAGGTTACACTCTCCCGCGCATTGACAGGCCGTGTGGCGTGGTAACCGCGCATTACTTCAGTGCGGGGTGAAACCGTGACTTGTCTTCGAATCAACTGTTGAGGCCAACCATGACCCTCTCCAACGTCCTCACAATCTCGCGCATGGTGCTCGCACCGGTAGTTGTTGCGCTGCTCTTCCCGGCGGGATTGGCGTATCGTTTTGCCTCGCTCGGCGTTTTTTTTATTGCCGTCATGACAGATTGGTACGACGGTTATCTCGCGCGCAAGTCCGGAAAAATCTCGGCGTGGGGCGCGTTTTGGGATCCGCTCGCGGACAAGATTCTCACGCTTTCGACGTTCTTTGCGTTCGCGCTGTACGAATACGTCGCGATGTGGATGGTGATCGCGATTGCGGCGCGTGATGTTTTGATCACGCTGCTGCGCACGTATGCGCAATATAAAAACAAGCCCGTCGTCACCAGCGTCTCGGCGAAATGGAAAACCGCCAGCCAGATGGCCGCGATTTATCTCATCATGCTCTATCTCATCGCGCAATCCTATTTCCTCGACGCCGCGATGCCGCAATGGCTGCACTGGATCGATGAATTTCGCCTCATCCCGGTCATGATGCATCTCGTGACGTTGATCACGATTGCCACCGGCGTGCAATACCTTTACGAAAACCGCGGCCATCTGCGCAACCTGGGCCAGTTTTTTTTTCGTATCTTCGCTGCCCGCAACCTGGCGAAGTGAGGTGCCCGCCTTCTCCCAAACCCTCGCGCGAGTGATCGCAACCGTGGGCGGGCTGGGTTATGCTCCGGTCGCGCCCGGCACGTTCGGCAGCCTTGCCGCCGTCCTTGCATTTCTCTGCTTTCCGCCTTATCTTCCCCCGTTTTGGTTCACCGCCGCCTTGCTCGCGCTGGCCCTCATCGCGGTGTGGGCCGCGCAACGCCTCGCAACCGCCGGCAACAATTCCGATCCCTCCGAAGTCATCATCGATGAAGTGATTGGAATGGCGGTCACGCTGGCCTTTCTGCCGCTGAACGCCGTCACCATTTGGGCAGGATTTGCGTTGTTTCGGCTGTTCGACATTGTCAAGCCGTTTCCGGTGCGGCAGGTCGAGAAACTTCATGGCGGCTGGGGCATCGTGTTGGACGATGCGCTGGCGGGAGTTTATGCGAATTTAGTTCTGCGTGTGGGAATTTATTTTTGGGCAGGCGCGTGATTCAGGAGCCTCCGATCACCGCTCAGATTCGCGCAGCGCTGCAGAAGGAACATCTGCACTGCTGCGGTTCTAGTCATAAGTACAAATTTTCCGCAAGACCATGCTGTACGCTGTAGATGATGCAACAGCGTTTTTCTTGCTCTTAAGGACCCCAAATGATCGCCGAAGTCATCGCGATCGGCGATGAATTACTCATCGGCCAGATTGTCAATACCAACGCCGCATGGCTGGGCGAGCAACTCAGCATGCTCGGCATTCCCATACGCTACGCGACAACCGTGGGTGATCGGCACGACGACATTACGCGCTGCTTGCAACTTGCCTGGTCGCGTGCGGATATCATCCTGCTCACCGGCGGGCTTGGCCCAACGCACGACGATATCACCAAAAAAGTGGTGGCGGATTTTTTTGGCGCCGCGAAGATGGCGACGGACGAAAAGGTTTTGCAACACGTCAAGGACTTGTTTGCGAAGCGCGGTATGGTGATGTCGCCGATCAATCTCGCGCAAGCACAAGTGCCGGCGGGCGCGAAGGTGTTGTGGAATGAATTCGGCACGGCGCCAGGATTGCTCTTTGAAAAGGATCATAAATTCTGCATCGTCCTGCCCGGCGTGCCGGCGGAGATGAAGGGCATTTTCACCGGCCCGTTGTTGCCGCTTTTGCGCGCATGCGCCGCCGGTGATATTATTCGTCATCGCACGATTCGAACTTTTGGCATTGCGGAATCCGCGCTTGCCGAAATTTTAACGCCAGTATCTGAATTGGAACGTTTCGGAAAAATCGCCTTTCTGCCCAGTTACACCGGCGTGAACGTGCGCATCTCGGTGACGAGCCGCGCAGACGTAGAAGCAGCAGACGCCATCCGGCAAGCCGAAACCCTCATCAAAGCAAAAGCCGGAAAATATATTTATGGCTACGACAACGAAACGCTGGAAGAAGTGATTGGCGCAAAACTGCGCGCGAAACAAGCGACTCTCGCGGTCGCGGAATCTTGCACCGGCGGCCTGATTGCCAATCGCCTCACCAATATCTCCGGCAGCTCGGAATATTTCGAGCGCGGATTCGTCACTTACAGCAACGCGGCGAAAATCGCGCTGTTGCGTGTGCCCGAACAAGTGATTGCCGAACACGGCGCCGTGAGTGAAGCGTGCGCACGCGCCATGGCCTCGGGTGTGCGAGAGGTCAGCGGGGCGACTTACGGGCTTGCCACCACCGGCATTGCCGGCCCCACCGGCGGAACGGCTGAAAAACCGGTCGGCCTGGTTTGGGCTGCGGTTGCCTCGCCGCAAAGAGTTGGCGCGAAGAGCATTGTTTTTTCAACCGATCGCCTGATCAACAAAGAACGCTTCAGCTCGTTTGCGCTAAGCTTGCTCTATCGCGCGTTGCAGCAGGAAAACACATGAGTCCATCGCTACGGCTCTTCGTTGCCCTGGAGTTGCCGCACACGATCAAAAACGCGCTGGCCGGCTATGTTGCGCCGCTGCAGCAGCTCAGTCGCGGTGTGCGCTGGGTGAAACCTGAAAACGTTCACCTCACGCTCAAATTCTTGGGTGATACGCCGAACACAAAGCTCACAGCGATGCAGGAATTGCTGGCAACCGTTTGCCGCGATTTTGCCCCGCTGATTATAGAAGTTGCCGGCGCCGGCGTGTTTCCGAATGCGCGCCGCCCGCAGGTTTTGTGGGTTGGATTAAATGAAGCCTCGGGCCAGCTCGGCAAACTTGCACAAGAAATCGATGCACGCCTGCATCTGCTTGGATTTCCGCGGGAGACGCGACCCTTTTCGCCGCATGTCACCATCGGCCGCGTGCGTGACGCGCGCATCGACCCTGTCGTGAAAGAAATGCTGGAACATCCCTTTCCGCCGCACGAGATGATTTGCTCGCAATGCACGTTGATGCAAAGTGAATTGCACCGCGCCGGATCGACTTATACTCCGGTGCAGAAATTTGGTTTTGGGAATGACAAGCTTAAAGACGGTTAATTTTAAGCAAAAGAGGAAGTCTACTATGAACACGGCCAAAATGGAAGTCGAACAATTGCTCAAGAAATTGCCAGATAATTGTTCCATCGAAGATATTCAATATCATCTTTATGTTTTGGAAAAGATCCGCAAAGGCCTGGCATCGGCCGACACGGAAAAAAATTTTCTCAAGAAGAAGCTGAGAAACAATTGGGCAAATGGTTTATCAAGTAAAATGGTCTCGCGAGGCGCTCTCTGACGTTGAAGAAATTGCTCAATTTATTGCTCGCGATTCTTCACGCTACGCGGGAATCGTCGTTGAACAAATTCTCGAGGCAACACGGCAACTGGAGCAGTTTCCACGCGCCGGACGCAAGGTGCCGGAATTAAACGAAGAAGCCATTCGTGAGCTTTTTGTTTATAATTATCGCATTATCTATGTAACCAGAATGAAATTGTGACAATTGTAGCAGTCATTCACGGTAAGCGCTTGCTCGAAGACTTATAGCGTTTTTCAAATGCGTGTGCAGGAGCCGTAGTCTTGCCCCCTCGGGGGGCACTGTTGAAACCGCGAATTTAGTGGCTTCGACAGCCGCCCACGAGGGGCGGGGGCTACAAACCTGTTCATTCAATTAAAAACCGCAATAATGACTGGCATAATCAACGAATAACTCAACACCTCAACTTCGCTGGAGGGAGGACTCGTGGACAAAAATGAAAAGTTAAAGGCGCTGGACAACGCCATTCAGCAGATCGACCGGCAATTTGGCAAAGGCTCGGTGATGAAGCTGGGTGACGAGCGCGCAAAAGTTCAGATAGATATCATTCCCACCGGCTCGATTTCGCTCGATGCCGCGCTGGGCATCGGCGGCGTGCCGCGCGGCCGCATCGTCGAAATTTTCGGGCCGGAATCAAGCGGCAAAACCACGCTGGCGTTGCATATTATCGCCGAAGCGCAAAAGCTCGGCGGCGTGGCCGCTTTCATCGACGCAGAACATGCGCTTGATGCTTCTTATGCGAAGAAACTCGGCGTTGATGTCGACAACTTAATCGTCTCACAGCCAGATACCGGTGAGCAGGCGCTCGAGATCACTGAGACTCTCGTGCGCAGCGGCGCGCTGGATGTCGTCGTGATCGACTCGGTTGCCGCCCTCGTTCCCAAAGCCGAAATCGAAGGCGAGATGGGCGACGCGCAAATGGGTTTGCAGGCGCGCCTCATGAGCCAGGCCATGCGCAAGCTCGCGGGCGCCATCAGCCGCACCAATGTTTGCGTCGTCTTCATCAATCAAATTCGCGAAAAAATCGGCGTACTCTTCGGCAGCCCGGAGACCACCACCGGCGGACGCGCGCTCAAATTCTATTCCTCCGTGAGATTGGATGTACGCCGTATCGCCTCGATTAAAGATGGCGACAGCGTCACCGGCAACCGCACCAAAGTCAAAGTCGTGAAGAACAAAGTCGCGCCGCCATTCAAAGAAGCAGAATTCGATTTGATGTACGGCACCGGCATTTCCTCCGAAGGCGATCTCGCAGATTTGGCGATCAACCTGAAATTGATTGAAAAAAGCGGCACCTGGTTTACCGTCGGTGAAGAACGCATGCAAGGCCGCGAAAATCTCAAGAAGTATTTGGTTGAAAATCCGGAGGTGATGAAGAATCTTGAGATAAAAGTGCGCAAGGCGGTGGGATTGGTGAAGGATGAGACGCCCGCTGCGGCAAACGATGCGGCTAAATCCTCAAAGCCAGCAGCGGCAACACCAGCGCCTGCAACGGCCAAGAAATAACTTTGTTCTGCGACGGCTTGGCCGTCGCTTAATTTTGGCTTTTGAAAGTGTGATAGCAGCGGCTTGGCCGCCGCCGAAGATGCCTTAAAAACTCAAGAATCAGCGATGGATTCTGCTGGAGCCGGTCAGGCCGAATTGTTTGAATCCGGTAATCAAACCGACCGGGATTACAAGTCGGCTTTGACCAAAGCCTATCGGTTGCTGTCTTATCGCAGCCGCAGCGAAAAAGAATTGCACGATGCGCTGCAAAAATCCGGCTTTGAAGAAGAAACCGTGGCCGCCGTGCTGGCGGAATGCAAACGGCAACGTTACCTCGATGACGCCAGCTTTGCACGGGCGTTTATTCAAAGTCGCATACGTAACCGCCCGATGGGACGCGAGCGCCTCGCGCTGGAATTGAAACAAAAGGGCATCGAGGCGGAAACCCTGCAAGGGGCGCTAGACGAAGTCTTCACCACAGACGCCGGTGTTGCCCTGGCTGATCAGCTTGCCGAGAAACAACGCAAAAAGCTTGCAACTCAACCGGCGCGCAAAGCGCAGCAAAAACTCGCCGATTTTCTGCGGCGCCGGGGATTCGATTGGGAGACGATCCAGGCAACGCAGTTGTGGAAAGAGTTGGGCAGAGGGAGCAGCGACGAATGAGGAGGCTTTTGTCATATTGAAGTAGAAACAAAAGTTCTGTCGTGCAGCAAATGATTTGTGCGGGAGGTGGGGCGATGAACAGAAGTCATCCGGAGAATCAGAAAGAGGTTTATAAGTTTTGGCTCGGTTTCTTTGAGAAGATCACCGTGCTCATTTTTGCGGCAGTGATCGTGCCCAGTGTTATAGGACAGTTCAATTATCCGTCAACTTTAATCATTGGCTGGAGCGGAGTGGTTCTCATTTTACTCGTTGCAATGCTATTGCTCAGCAATGAAATCTGGCATTTATCGAAAGCAGATGATGTCTTGAAGGGAGAAAAATCATGACCAACGAGATTGGGTTCACTATAATGATATCGATGGTAGCTCTTACTGCCATCTATATTGTCTGGTGGACACGCCGGGAAGCACGGAAGAATAGAAACAAATGAAATCTGCCCTTGGAGGTCAATACCTGTGCACGATAATCGCTTGCACGATCATTGTGCCATGGTTGGGCCCACCGCCACAAGCTCTTGGTGATTTGGTAAGTGTAACGCGGGCAGCCGGGCAAACAACATAAGTTTGACAAGGATGCATTTTTAGAACAAATTCGAAACAACCAAACCAGGAAGTTCTATGAAGTCTAAAGTCGTAAGACAATCTTTTCTCGATTTTTTCAAGCGTCAAGGGCATACGATCGTGCCCTCCTCGCCGGTGGTGCCGCTGGACGATCCGACGCTGCTGTTCACCAACGCCGGCATGAATCAATTCAAGAATATTTTTCTCGGCACCGAGCAGCGCGATTACAAGCGCGCCGCGGATACGCAAAAATGCATTCGCGTGAGCGGCAAGCACAACGATCTCGAAGACGTCGGCTTCGATACCTATCATCACACCTTTTTCGAGATGCTCGGCAACTGGTCGTTTGGCGATTATTACAAAGCCGAAGCCATTGAATGGGCCTGGGAATTGCTCACGAAAGAATGGGGCTTGCCGAAAGATCGTCTTTATGCGACGATCTACAAAACCGACGATGAAGCTGCGACTTGGTGGCGCAAAATCGCGGGATTGCCCGAGGAACGCATCCAACGCTTCGGCGAAAAAGATAATTTTTGGGAAATGGGCGATACCGGCCCGTGCGGGCCGTGTTCGGAAATCCATATTGATCTCACGCCCGATAAATCCGGCGGCCATTTGGTGAATGCCGGCGACCCGCGCGTGATGGAAATCTGGAATCTCGTTTTCATTCAATACAATCGCGAGCCGGATAAGTCGCTCAAAGAGCTGCCCGCGAAACACGTTGACACCGGCATGGGCTTCGAGCGCGCGCTCGCCGTGCTCAACAAAGTCAATTCGAATTACGATACCGATCTCTTCACGCCCATTATCGACACAATCGCCGAGCTTACCGGCAAAGGCTATGATTTTGAAAACGGCATGCCGCATCGCGTGCTCGCGGATCATATTCGCTGCCTGACGTTCGCCATTTGTGACGGCGCACTGCCTTCCAACGAGGGCCGCGGTTACGTGCTGCGCCGCATTCTCCGCCGCGCCGCGCGCTTTGGCAGAAAGCTCGGCATGCACGAGCCGTTTTTCTACAAACTCGTCACGCCGCTGGTGGATATTATGGGCGACATGTTTACGGAGTTGAAGGAAAAGCATGAATATGTCGCGCGCGTGATCAAGGCTGAAGAAGAAAGCTTCAATCATACGCTCGATCGCGGCCTTGAAATTTTCGGCGGTATTGTTAGCAAGATCGACAAAGAAAAAAAGAAACAAATTCCCGGCGAAGACGCCTTTCGTCTGTACGACACCTACGGTTTTCCTCTCGATCTCACGCAACTCATGGCGCGCGAGCGCGAGCTGACCGTTGATGAAGCCGGTTTCAACGCCGCGATGGAAGTGCAGAAAACCAAGTCGCGCGAGGCGGGCAAGTGGGATTACCATGTCAGCCTCAAACCCGATGATTGGCGCGAGCTGACGCGCGGCAATGCCTCGCGTTTCGTGGGCTATACCGACCTCGAAATTCAATCCGAGATTCGACGCTGCCAGCAGGAGGGCGATCAAGTCGTGCTGACGCTGTCCGACACGCCGTTTTATGCGGAATCCGGCGGGCAGGTTGGCGACAAGGGCCGGCTCGAGGGCGAAGGTTTTGCGATCGAGATTGTTGATGTGCAAAAAGTCGGATCGCATATCGCACACATTGGCCGGCTGCTGCACGGCAAGATTGAAAACCCGCGCGTGCTTGCGAAAGTCGATGCCCAATTGCGCCGCGATACCGCGCGCAATCACACCTCGACTCATTTGTTGCATCGCGCTCTGCGCGATACGGTGGGTAAGCATGTGACGCAAGCCGGCTCGCTCGTGGCGCCGGAACGTTTGCGTTTCGATGTGACGCATTTTGAGCGCATCACGCCCGCACAGCTCGCAGATATCGAAGGCATCGTGAACGAACACATTCGCGCAGATCTCGAAATTACCACCACGCAGATGCCCTACGACGAAGCGCGCAAGCTCGGCGCCATGGCGATTTTCGAAGAGAAATACGGTGACATCGTGCGCGTCGTGAAAATCGGCGATTTTTCACTGGAGCTTTGCGGCGGCACACATTTGCAGCACACCGGTGAAGCCGGGTTGTTTTCCTTGTTGAGTGAATCCTCCGCGGCCGCAGGCATTCGCCGGTTGGAAGCCGCCACCGGCCGCGGCGCGGAGCTGCTGATTCGTAAAGAGCGCCGCTTGACTGACGAATTGCGCGCGCTGTTGAACAGCACCGAAGATGATCTCACCGCGCGCGTGCAGCAATTGCTGGAGGAACGCAAGAACTTGGAACGCGAGTTGCGCCAGCTTCGCCTGAAGTTGACGCAACAGGAAATCGTGGCGCTGGCAAACCGCGCGACGCCGCTGAATGGATTTCGCTTCGTTTCGGCGCAGGTCGAGGCGAGCAACAGCGAGGATCTCAAGCAAATGGGCGACACGCTGCGCGAAAAACTTGGCAGCGGCGTGGGCGTGCTCGCGGCGGTGATGGACGGCAAACTTTCTTTTGCATGCGTCGTGACCGACGACCTTATTCAAACTAAAAAACTGAAAGCCGGCGATATTGTAAAACGGGTCGCGGCGATCGCCGGCGGTTCCGGCGGCGGCCGGCCGCATCTGGCGCTTGCCGGCGGCAAAGACGTGCAGCGCCTGCAAGAGGCCCTGGATCAAGTACCCCAAATCCTTCAGGAGATGACCAATCGCTAGGCCAGCCGCATCTCAAGCGACAAGTGGCAGCGCGACGATTATTGCTCACGGCAAAGCTTTGGCGCGTGACGGCGCGTGGCGCAAACGCGCAGGCAAACACAATGTATTCGAGCATCTCTTGTCTGTGTGCGAGAACAATGGCGCCGGTTACTTTGTCCTCCTCGATCCCGATAAATGGGAAGCCGATCAGCTCGCGCCTATGGCCTCTGCCGCGGCGGAGGCCGGCGCAGACGCAATTCTCATCGGCAGCAGCATGCTCTTGCATCCACGCTTTGATGACAGCGTGCTCGCCGTTCGGGAAGCGATCGATATTCCCTGCCTGCTTTTTCCCGGCAGCACAATCCAGCTTTCCCGCCATGCCGACGCGGTTCTGTTTTTATCGCTGGTGAGCGGTAGAAATGCGAATTATCTTATCGGCGAGCAAGTTAAAGCTGCGCCGCTCATTCGCGATCTCGGCCTGGAATCCATTGCCACCGGCTATATGTTGATCGAATCAGGCCGCATGACTTCGGCGGAATACATGAGCAACACGCGCCCAATTCCGCGCGACAAGCACGATATCGCAAAAGCCACCGCGCTGGCGGCGCAATATCTCGGCATGCAGTGGGTTTATTTGGAAGCGGGCAGCGGCGCGGAACGCGCGATTGCGCCGGAAATGATCGCTGCAGTTGCAAACTATGTCGATGTTCCTCTCATTGCGGGCGGCGGCATACGCACGCCGGAGCAGGCCGCGCAATGTGTTGCTGCCGGCGCCTCATTTGTTGTCACCGGCAATATTTTGGAAAACTCGGGCGCACCGGCGATGATGCGTGATTTTGCCGATGCCATTCATCAAGCCAACCGCCCGGGCGCATAAGGCTTTTTCACGGCGGCTTTATCCCGTTGAGCACAAGCACGTGCCGCGGATTTAGCCCAAAACTATTTCAGGAAGTTTCCATTCAGGACAAATAATGATTGACATACATTCGCACCTGTTGCCGGCAGTTGACGACGGCTCGGAGAGCTGGGAAGAATCGTTGCAGATGGCGCAGGAGGCAGTTGCCAGCGGCACCACCGAGCTGGCAGTCACCCACCACATTTTAGACAACACGCAGTATCGCCTCGAAGCGGAGATTCTAGCAAAATTCGAAGAAATGCAGCAGCGCTTGGCGCAGGCGAACATCGCGCTGAAGCTGCACCTCGCCGCGGAGCTTTTTTATCAACTCGACATGGATTTATCGCACCAGATTGCGACCTTCAATAACAATGGCCGTTATTTTTTGGTGGAATTTCCCATGCAAGGCATTCCGCGCGGCGCAGATGACACGTTTTTTCAATTCATTCTGGAAGGCAAAACGCCCATCCTCGCGCATCCCGAACGCAACGTGGGTTTTCTCAAAAATCCCCAGCGCGCATATGATTTTGTGCAACGCGGCGCGCTGCTGCAAATGAACGCTGCCAGCCTCGATGGCAAATACGGCGAGGGCGTGAAAGCGCTCGCGATGGCCCTGCTCGACAGCCGTTTGATTCATTTCATCGGGAGCGACGGCCACAACCTCAGGCGCCGGCCCATGCGCATCGGCCATCTGTTTGGCGTGGTACGCGATATGTGGGGCGAAGAAACCGCGCAGCGGATTTTTTACGACAACCCGCGCGCCGCGCTGGCAGGTGAAGACATCAAAGTTCCAGAGCCGTTGCCGATTGAGGCCGTGCGCAAGCGCACGGTGTTCAGTCCGCTGAATTTGTTGAAGAAGCTGGTGGCGCGGAGTGCGTAAAAACGCGCGGCTCTTTTCGTTGTTGTGAATATGCAAAGCCGCTGATTCGTCATTGTTATGTCACGACTTGGCCGTGGCCTCTGCTGTGAAGAGTTTGCGATTAAATGTTCGTAGACTTTGAAAATATAAAAACCTGCAATTGCGATTGCCGAAACCATTCTCCTGTTTGTAAAAGGCAGAACAATATGGGGCAAAACAATTAAAATTTTGGGGATCATTGTTCTCTCAGTAGCTTTGTTTTGATTTCCCCACGTTTGAGAATTCTGCCGCAATAGTTGCCGATTTTTCAAATCAACGTGTCAGTTATTTTGCAAATGGCCGTTCACCGGAATCAATTTAAAACTACCCAGCCTGCCGCCGGACGGATTACGCCGGAAAAATTTCTTTCCGGCTTTCCTCCCACAACGCAAGCCCTCGCGCAACGCCTGCGCGAGCTTATCAAACAAACGGTTCCCAACTGCATCGAAAAGGTATATCCCGGCTGGCGCTTGCTTGGCTATCGCGTTCTTATTAAAAACAAAAGTCATTACTTTTGCTTCATTGCACCATTGCCGGATGGCGTTGTACTCGGTTTTGAATACGGCATTTTTATTTCTGACCCCAAGGGTTTATTGCAAGGCGAGGGTAAACAAGTGCGGCAATTAACCGTCAAAAGTCAAAAAGGCATCCGCTCGAGAAAATTTGCGGCATTTATAAAAGAAGCGGCAGAACTGGCAGCTCTGCCAAAGCGGGAATTGGTGAGAAAGTAGTTGGAAAACGAGACCGCCGCAATCCCTCATAGCTCTTGCTAATTTCTTCGGGTTATCCTATGTTCGGGTGCAAATAATAAAAATATCTTCCATTCCCATTTGAAAAATTCCCGGAACATGCAGCCGTTTTAGGCGTTTTCAAAAGGCGGAAAACGCGCACTTAAACTATGTTTGGATTCCTCAACTCGGCTCTCTTGTGGGCAATGGCGGCGGTCGCATTGCCCCTGCTCATCCATCTTCTCACCAAACGCAAGCTCAAAGTCGTTGCGATCAGCACTATTGCTTTTCTCAAACGCCTGGAGCGCGAGAACATTCGGCAGCTCAAGCTGAAACAATTGCTGCTGCTCCTGCTGCGCATGCTGATCGTGGCGCTGCTGGTGCTGGCCTTTGCCCGGCCCACCCTGCGGCAAAACAGCGCCGCGTTGGCGCAGCGCGCGCGCGCAACCGCGGTGATCATTGTCGATAATTCACTGAGCATGGCAGCCGCGCCCGAGGGCATTTCATCTTTGGCTTTGGCGCGCCGTCAAGTGCAAGCGATTGCAGACATTTTTTCTCCGGGCGATGAAATCCACTTCATCACCGCAGCGAAGCCTGCAACGCTGCTGCCCGGCGGCCCATTTGTCGAGGCGGATAAGCTGCGCGACGCCGTGCAAACGCTGCCGCAGACCTGGGCGGAAACCGATCTCGCAGGCGCATTTGCGCTCGCGCGTGAGGTGTTGGAGAAGTCGCGCAACGTCAATCGCGAGCTTTATGTGCTCACCGACGGCCGCGCGGCAAATCTGCCGGCGCTGTCTGAAATAACCGGTGTGCGCGGTTATGTTGTGCGTTACACCAAACCGCTGCCCAATAATTTGACGCTCACCGGCGCGACGCTCGGCAATCAAATTTTCGAGCGCGGCAAGAGTTTCGAAGTCACGGCAATTGTGGCCAACAACGGCGCGAATGATGTGCAAAGCCAACTGCTGCACCTTTACCTTAACGACAAGCGCGTGGCGCAGCAAAGTGTGGCCGCGCCTGCCGGCACGCAGCGTTCCGTAACGTTTCGCGCGGTGCCCGACACGACAGGGTTCATCGCCGGCCGCATGACGCTGGAAGACGACGATTTGCCCGCCGATAATACGCAATACTTTACGTTTTACATCCCGCCGCATCGGCGTTTGCTGGCGGTGGGCGAGAGGCCGGCGGATCTCGTTTACGTGCGCGCCGCCCTGCAATTCAGCGCCGCAAACAATCATGCCGCCACGCAAAGCTGGAAAGAGATTACCACCAAAGAATTGGCCGCGGAACGCTTGCAGAGCTACGACGGCATCCTGCTCGCCAATGTCAGCCGCTTCCCGGAAGGCGCAGCAGAGCGCTTGATCAATTTTATGGATGGCGGCGGCGGCGTGATCGTCATGCCCGGCAGCGAAGTCGATTTACGCCATTACAACGAAGCACTGCTCTCGCGCATCAATCTCGGCGCCTTCGGCGAAACCATGGGAAGTCTCTCGCGCTCGGACAATTTTATGCAAATCGGGCGCATTGATTTTTCACATCCCCTCTTTGACGGCGTGTTTGAGAGCAGCGCGGACAAACCCCGCCTGGATTCGCCGCAGTTTCGCTTTGCCGTGCAATTGCGTTTGTCGAGCGGCGCAACTTCTATTATCGATTATTCGAACAATTACCCGTTTCTTGCCGAGCGCCGGGTGGGCAATGGCCGTGTGCTGCTGTTCACTTCATCCGTTGAAGAGGCGTGGTCGGATTTTTCCTTCAAGGGAATTTTTGCGCCGCTGCTGTACCGTAGCGTCGTGTATGTTGCGCAAAGCCGCGATAATTTACAGGAGACGGCAACCGTGGGTAGTGAATTGACCAATGTCTTGCGCATACCTGCGGAAGAGTTGTCCGTAGAATTACCCACCGGCGAGCAGCTCAAAACGCCGGTACAGGTGTTGGGACAAAATTATCAAGTGCGCGTGACGGAAACCGCGGAACCGGGCTTTTACCAGTTGCGCGATCGCGGGCAGGCGCTGCACACCTGGGCGGTGAATTTCAATGCGGCAGAATTGAGCACGGCGCCCGTTGCTGAAGAAGCTCTGGCCGCGGCTGCGGGCGTCACTTCTCTTGCAGCACTGTCCGCCGAGGGCGATTTGCGAGCGCAAATCGAGGCTGCGCGTTATGGCTCCGAACTGTGGCAGATTTTTCTCATCGCGGCGCTGATTGCAATGGCTATCGAAATGCTGCTTTATCGCAGCACTGCGACGGGTGTCGCTTCGGGGAAAGGAAAAACAGTGGAATTATCACAAGAAAACGCGGGAGTCGCCTGAGATGCTGATGAATTATATTGACACAACAATGCGAAAGGCAAGATATGAAATTTTGCCGGATGACGGCACTTTTTACGGAGAAATTCCGGGATTCGACGGCGTTTATGCAAATACTAATTCCCTCGAGACCTGCCGGGAAGAGTTACGCGAAGTGCTGGAAGAGTGGATTATGTTCCGAATTTCTAGAAACCTTTCTCTACCCGTTGTTGATGGAATCGAACTCGTTATTACGAAAGTCGCCTGATGCCTTCCTTTGGTCCAATTAAGCGTAAAGACCTGATCTATTATTTGAGGCAAATTGGATTTGACGGCCCTTATTCCGGAGGAAAACATCAGATCATGATCAAAGGCAACCTCACGTTGAGGGTGCCCAATCCTCATCAGAGCGATATCGGGAAGGAACTCCTGGCCAGAGTTCTGAAGCAAGCCGGAATTTCGAAGGAAAACGGGGAGAAGCTTTAGTATATGCCGGCGTTTCCGCGAATTTGAATGAAAATTTTCAGGAGGCAATCAAAAACATTATGCATGAAACCCAAACCCGTGAGCGCGAGCGTGCGCTGTTAGTGGGATTCACCACGGATAGTCATTCCCGTGTTGCCGTCGAGGATTCTTTGCAGGAATTGGCGCTGCTGGCCGACACCGCCGGCGCCGACGTTATCGAAACCATCATTCACTCCCGCCCTAAAATCGACCCGGCTTTTTTTATTGGCCGCGGCAAAGCTGAATTCATCGCGAGCCTGGTTGTTGAGCACGATATCGACGTCGTCATTTTCGATGATGATCTCTCGCCCGGCCAGGCTAAAAATCTTGAAGAACTGCTCGAGAGAAAAGTCATCGACCGCAGCGGTTTGATTTTGGATATTTTTGCGCGCCGCGCGCGCACGCGGGAGGCGCGCACGCAAGTCGAACTCGCGCAGTTGGAGTATCTACTACCGCGCTTGACGCGCATGTGGAGCCACTTTTCACGACAAGTTGGCGGCATTGGCGTGCGCGGGCCGGGTGAAACCCAGCTCGAAGTTGACCGCCGCATCGTGCGCCAGCGCATTGCCCATCTTGCAAAAGATTTGAAGAAGATCGATTTGCAGCGCGCGGTGCGCCGCCAGCATCGCGCCGGCGTGTTCAAGGTTGCGCTGGTGGGCTATACCAACGCCGGCAAATCGACGCTGCTGAATGCGCTGACGGAAGCCGACGTGTTCGTGGAAGATCGTTTGTTCGCCACCCTCGATCCGACGGTACGCGCGTTGCGCTGGCCGCAAAACGGGTATCAAAAAGAAGTCGGGCCAATCGTCTTGATCGACACCGTCGGATTCATTCGCAAGCTGCCGCATCATCTCGTGGCCTCCTTCAAAACCACGCTCGATGAAGTGCGCGACGCCTCGTTGCTGCTGCACGTGATCGACGTTACGCATCCGCAATTCGAGCAACAAATTGCAACCGTGCGCAGTGTGCTCAACGACATGCAGCTCAACGATTACCCGGTGCTGCATGTGTTTAACAAGGTCGATTTGTTGCCTGAAAGCGGGCTGCTGCAACGGTTGGAACAGGAGTTCGCGCCGGCGATTTTTGTCTCCGCGCAGCGCAAAATGTTCTTGGCGGATTTGCAGCGCTGGATCAACGATTTCGCGGCGGCCAGCGCGGAGGAATTCGAAGCGGAATTGCCGATCTCCGAGCCGGCCAAGCTCGCCCGCGTGCACGAGATGGCGCATGTGCTGGCCCGGCGCTTTGAAGAAGACAAAGTGATTTTGAAATTGCGTGCGCGCCAGGCCGCCGCGAAACAGATACGCCAGTTATTGGCAAATCACTCGCCCAATATTGTCGCGTGAGGGCTGGCAGTCTTCGCGTTGGTCATCTCGGCAAAACGTTTTTAAATGCCGGTGCTCACGCCGATTTCAAAAAGAGAACTCAACCTAAAACCGGGGATCGTTGTATTCAACCGCTTTAAACTACATGCCCCTGCACATCCTTATCGTCGATGACGAGCCACAAATTCGAAACACCTTGAGCGGACTGCTCTCCGATCTAGGCCATGCCACTCTCGCCTGTGCTTCCGGCGAGGAAGCGCTTGAAATAATTCAGCAACAATCCATTGATTTGATCTTTCTTGATTTGCGCTTGACGGGCATGAGTGGAATGGAGGTTTTGCAGCGCATGCGCGACCAAAACCTTGTGATTCCCACGTTCATGATTTCAGCGCATGCGGACATCAATCTCGCGGTGCAAGCCACGCGGCTGGGCGCTTATAACTTGCTCGAAAAACCGTTGCAGCCTGAGCGTGTCGTGCTCGAAGTCAAACATTTCGCCGAACGCATGGCGCTCGAGCGCGAGCGCGACACGCTGCGGCAGCGCGCAGGCGTAAGCGAGGAGATGATCGGCGAGTCGCCGGCGATGATTGAATTGCGCAAAGCCATCAGCAAAGCCGCGCCTTCGGAGGCGCGCGTACTGATCACCGGCGAAAATGGGACAGGCAAGGAATTGGTGGCCGAAGCGCTGCATCGGCAAAGCCTGCGCAAAGACAAGCCGTTCGTGCGCGTCAATTGCGCCGCGATTCCGCGCGAGCTGATTGAAAGTGAATTATTCGGCCATGAAAAGGGCGCATTTACCGGCGCCACGCGGCGCAAGATCGGTTTGATCGAGCAGGCCAACGGCGGCACGATTTTTCTTGATGAAATCGGCGACATGTCGCTTGACACGCAGGCCAAGCTTTTGCGCGTGTTGCAGCAGAATGAGTTGATGCGGGTGGGCGGCGCGCAAACCATTCGCTTCGATGTGCGGGTTATCTCCGCCACCAACAAGGAGCTCAATGCCGAGATCAGCGCCGGCCGCTTTCGCGAAGATTTGTATTTCCGCATCTCGGTGATTCCAATCGAAGTGCCGCCGTTGCGCAACCGGTTGGCGGATTTGCCGCTGCTTGCCGGACATTTTCTCGCGCAGCTTGCCGCGGCATACGGACGCCGGGCAAAGCTGCTCACGCCGGAAGCAGCGCAACTGCTCATGCAACATCACTGGCCGGGCAATGTGCGCGAGCTGCGCAATATCATCGAACGCTTGATGATCATGAATGATGAGCCGGCCATCACTGCCGAATATGTCCACCAAGCCCTTCCCAACCTTACCTCTTCCCCGGCGCTCTCTTCCGCGTCGCTTGCGCCAGCAGCCGTTTCCGGAGATCATGGCTATGCCTTGCTGGACACCAACTTCGATTTTCCGCTGCGCGACCGCCTGGAAAAATTCGAGTACGATCTTCTGCTGAAATTCTTTGAACTGACCAAGGGCAATGTCAGCGAGATGGCCCGCCGTCTGCGCACCGATCGCGCCAACCTGCATCGTAAGTTGCAGCGCTACAATATCAAATAATTTTTTGGAGGTGGGGGAATTTCTAGATGAAGTAGCACTCGCGTTATAAGAAGCATTGTACCGAGCCCCAGGAAGAACCCCGCCAATAGACATAGAAAGCTGATTGTGCACATACTAAAAAAACAAAGCCCCGCTGCGTAATGCCAACGGGGCTTTTTCATGCTTCCGGGAACCTCCGCCGCATGTTGCTAGCAGGCGTCACCGGAGGCTCCCATTTGTTTATTCAAAATAGGATCACCTCCTCTCTTCAGGGCAACCGACAACGCGCCGAAAACCTCCCTGATTGATTTTCCGCGCAGCGTGAATTGAGGGATCGCCAGCTTTGTTTGCACAAAGCCTTGCGCGACGCCCACAACCTAACAATTTCAAAACGAAAGTCAATCAAATAAATGCTTGTTGCAAATATGTTTTTTCGACGTTGTACAGAAATCATCCGCTTGTTTGAATAACAGGCAGACGTTGCTATTTTCTGCCAAGCGCCGGGCAGTCCTCAATCAAATATTAGCCCAACGCTCTCCACCTTTTCATGCTTGAGGAACCGTAAAGATTCGGAGTTTGAGGATATTGCTGCGAGGGCAACACGCGGCAAATGGCCTTGTACCAGCCTGTATATGTCGCTCTTTTGGAAAGCGCGGCAAGACTGTTCAGCGCAACAAAAGTGAAAGCGCCATTGGGCCGCCCCTGGAAATACGCATCATAGCTATACTCGGCATCCTGGCATCCCGCCATGAGCAGCGCGGCATAGCGTCCCGGCGCACTCGCGCGCCGCAGCGCGCGGTGCACGCCTAGCTTGGCAGCCTCGTTCTTCGCCAAAAACACGGAGGGCGGAAGGAAACGTACTTTGCACACCGGCGCATTCTTCGTGCTCATGGTGGGAGGCGTTGTAATCGGGGCGAACCTGGCAACCGTGCCGGAGTGGCAGGAATCTGAGATCACGAGCAATTTCACATTCGGCTGTTTGGCGCTATACAGCTCGAATAATTCGTCGTCGGTTATCGGGCCCTTGCTTAGAATGTCATATGGGCACAGACATTCGTCGGTGCCATCTGGTTCATCGCCATCCTCATCCGGCACAAATGATCCGTGGCCGGAGTATTGCATAACGACCAGGTCGCCGCTTTTTGCTTTGGCGATCGTCTCTTCGATCTTGTTGCGCATCGCCTTGCCAGTAGCCTTCCGGTCGAGCAGCTTCGTCACAGTAAAGCCGCGTTGCTGCAGCGCTGAAGCCCAGTCGTTCGCGTCATTTACGCATCCCGCCAGGTCGCTATCGGTGCCGGGATAATCATTGATCCCGATGCACAGAGCATACTTTGTCATGGCACTGCTCCTTACGTTTTTTGAGTCCTGTAAATTTACGTTCGAATCACAATGCTTGCCGGCAATCACATTCCTTTCAACCTGTGACTTCGGAAAAGCATCATGATGATTATCTACATATACTCATAGACACCCTTCCCCGCTTTTCTTCCCAATCTCCCCGCTTTTACATACTTCACCAGCAAGGGGCACGGCCGGAACTTCTCGCCCAGTGTTTGATGCAAAAAAGTTAGAATATGCAAGCGCACGTCGAGTCCCACAAGATCGACCAACTCGAACGGCCCCATGGGATGATTCAAGCCGAGCTTCAGCGCCTTGTCGATTTCCGCTGCGCTGGCCACGCCTTCTTGCAGCATGTAAAATGCTTCGTTGCCGATCATGGCATTGATGCGCGTGGTAATGAATCCCGGCGATTCGTTGATCACGACTGTTTCCTTGCCCATCAGCTTCGCAACTTCTTGCGCTGCGGCAATCGTCGCGTCTGACGTTTCCAGGCCGCGAATGATTTCGATGAGTTTCATCAACGGCACCGGATTGAAAAAGTGCATGCCGATCACCTGGCCGGGCCGTTGTGTCGCGCCGGCCATTTCCGTGATGGAGAGGGAAGAGGTGTTCGTTGCAAAAATCGCAAGCGCCGGCGCCATTTTGTCGAGTTGGCGAAACAACTCGATTTTCAAATCCATTCTTTCGGGAATCGCTTCGATGATGAAGTCTGCCTCCCTGGCTGCTGCCGACAAATCCTTGATGAGATGCAAACGTGTGAAGGCTTTGGCGGCCGTTTCTTCTGACAAGATTTTCTTTTCAACCGCTTTGCGAAAACTTGCCATGATGGCGGCGTTCGCGTCGTTTAGCAATTTTTCGGAGACATCATAGAGTTTTGTGGCAAAGCCGGCCAGGCAGGAGGCATAGGCAATGCCGCGGCCCATGGTACCTCCGCCGATGACTGAAACGTGATGGATGGTAGGTTGATTCAAGGGTATCCTCCTGAGATGGGTGCAGTGGTCGCCGGTGCATGATAATTTGAACTCCGAAAGCGCGAAATACACGAGCTGTTCCGCCGGATTTTATAAGATCACAAAGCCCCGGCGCGACAGAATTTTGGAGAAGTTCGTCTGAACAATAAAAACTCCTCGTTCTTCAAAACATGGTCGCCTAAAACTCGCTTTCTGTATGTTCTCGTGGCCCAAATCTTATCGCTGGCAGCAGAAATAAAACAAAAAAAGTAGAAATAAAAAAACCCTTTATGCCGGTGCATGCCGGCACAAAGGGCTGTTCAGCAATTGTCAAACCATTAACTGGAACGGCTGATCTTTTTAAAAAGTCACGCCCAGCGAAAAGCGCTGTACGGTTTCCAATAAACCGAAATCGGCGTAGGCGTAATCAATTTTCAAGAGTGTGCTGCTGCCCCACAGGCGATAGTGCAGGCCACCGCCCAGCGTGAGGCCTTCTTCGCTTTGCGAGCGGAACAGCGCGG
>SZPB01000037.1 GCA_030263535.1 Cytophagia bacterium CHB2 | reverse complement strand
TCTCCGAGATTGATCTGTTGACAACAAATATAATGCCTGGAAGCTTCCAAAGCCAATACCTGGCTATGTCTAAGAACTGATTTTTGCCAAACTACAGTTCTATTACTAAAAACGATTTCTTTGCTTCTTTTGGCTAACACTTAAAACCGCGAATCAACGCCAATGCTTTTTTATTCGCGTTAATTCGCGCTCATTCGCGGTTGCACTTTTTTGCTCCTATGTTGTGAGAATGAGTCTTCGGTCTGCCTGAAATCCATCGTAGTCTTTTGATTAACAAAAGTGGCCGCGATCATGCTTTCTTGTTGACCTCGCCAGGCTCTTCGCGCAGCGTGGGAGGCCGCGCGATGACGGCTTCTTTGCCGTTCGCAGCCGGCGCGCCGCGCAAGTCCTGCCAGGCGCTGCCAATTTCAGCGCCTGCCACAAAAATGATGGCGGTGTAATAAATCCACAACACCAACACCACCAGCACGCCGAACGACCCGTAAATCACATCGAACTTGCCGAGATTGGCAAGATAAAACCCGAACAGCCATTTGGCGATTTCCCAAAACAACGCGACCAGCACGGCCAGCGTCAGGATGATGCGCGTCGGAATTTGTTGCTCGAGCGGCAAGCGATACATGAGAAAAAACATTGCCGAGGAGGCCGTGAAGGCCAGGGCCATTGCAATAAAGCTGTTGAGTTTTCGAAAATCATAACTGTGCGCGGCGAGCCATTCGGCCAACCAATTTTGCAAATCCGTGATGACATATGAGATGCCGAGTGAGAGAAACAACAGCAAGCCGGCCAGCACCACCATGCCGATGTCGAACAATTTGCCGGTAATGAGATTGAATTTCAGCTTGCGGCGAAAGGTGATTTCCAGCACCGCGCGAATGCCGCCAAACACGCGCGAGGCTGCGAGCAGCAGCGAGATCAGGCCGACCGCACCGATGATCTTACGGTCTTTGATGAATTGCTGCAGGCTGCTTTGCAGCTCGGTGAGCGTGATGGGTAGCGCGCGCTCGAGAAACGCGAGAATATCCCGATGCGTCTGCTCGGAGGATTCCAGCAGATAGCCGGAAATCGAGATCAAGATCAGCAGAAACGGCAGGATGCACAGCATCAAATCGAACGCCAGCCCGGAGGCGAGAAAGGGGCCGTAGTCCCGGTCAAACCGGCGGGCGGCTTCGCGCAAAATATTCCAAGTGTACTTGGGTTTCCTCAAAACAGACATGGCCCGGTTTCCTATGCCAGGTTTTTTTCGTCTTTGAAGAGAATACTCACCGCTGGACGGCGCGCCGCCGGCGTTCCACCTCGGCCAAATATTCTGCAAACAATTCCGGCTCCAATCCCTGCATTTCGGCGCGCACGTCGAAAGCAATTTCTTTTTGCAGTTGCGATTGATCAATGTAAAGGCAAAGCATGAATTGTTGCAGCGCGTCTTTGCGTTCGAGCATGAGTTTGCCGCCGAGCAAGGAACGGCTGCGTTTGGCAAGGGCGAGCAGAAACGTATTGCCGGCGGGAATCTCTATGGCGTTGTCCCGCCAGGCATAAAACGGCCACAAGCCTTTCATCGTGACCGCATCATCGTTTTCCAGCGAGAGGCGGCGTAAAATCTGGCGCAAGTTCACGTGTTGCAACGACAGCAAATCCACTTCGTACGCCTCTGTGAAGAGCAGGCGTATGTAAGCGAGATTGGCGTCTTTCCAGCGCTTGAGCGCATACGCGGCATCGCCGAGATAACCCCAATGCACCGGGCGCGCCAAGTCAGGATGCGCCGTCGCGAGATCGAGCAGATCGCGGTGCGCCTCCTGCCAATGCGCCAGAGCTAGATGGCATACCCCGCGGTGCAGAATTTTTTCCGCAGCGCCGGCAAAAAGCGTTTCGGTAAAACGTCCCGTCAGCAGCCGCCGCGCCAGCAATTGGCGCATTTGCATGGCGGCTGCGGCCGGCAGTGTGCCCGCATGATACGCCGCGTTGGTCAGATGCCATAGTTCCGCGGCTTTTGTGACGGACATTCTCGCGTGCGCCCCGGCGTAGCGCGCGAATTGGCACGTCGCAGCCAGTACCTCGAGGTCCGCAAGATAGGGATCGATTTCCTTGGCCACTTCGAGGCTGTCCCAGGCCTGGTCAAATTCAAATGCGTCAAGCTGGGTTAGCGCGCGCTCTTTATGCTCAATGGCATTCGAAAAAAGATTGGCTTGTGTTGCAAACACGTCAACTCACCCGGCGCGAATCTGTGATCGTCATAAGGGATTTCACCCTGACGCCTTTTCTGTGCTGGCTTCTTGCCTTACTTGCCATATTCTTCCCAGCTCTTGATGTGCAAATCTTCCAGGCGCTTGTGCGTCACCGCATGCGCGAAACGCTTGGCAAGCTGCACTTCGGTAATCAAGGGAATGGCAAAATCAACCGCTTTGCGGCGAATGATATAGTCGTTGGTCAATTCTTCTTCTTGAAAATTTTTGGGAATGTTGATCACCAAATCGATTTTGCGTTCGGCAAGATATTCCAGCACATTGGGGCTGGCTTTCTCCAGCGGCCAGTGCAGCGTCTCGGTTTCGATGCCGGCCTGGCGCATGAATTCGGCTGTGCCGGCGGTGGCATACAGCTTGATGCCGTGCTCATACAGCGCGCGCGCCGCCGGCACGAATTCCGCTTTTTGTTCGATCGGGCCGGTTGACAACAGCACATTCTTCACCGGCAAGCGGTTGCCGACGGAGAGCAGCGCTTTCAAAAATGCTTCGTCAAAATCGTCGCCGAGACAGCCGACTTCGCCGGTTGAGCTCATTTCCACGCCGAGGGTGGGATCGGCGCCGATCAGCCGCGTGAACGAAAATTGCGGCGCTTTCACGCCGACGTATTCCATATCGAGAAACGATTTGTCGACTTTATCGATGCGCTCGCCCATGATCGCGCGCGTGGCAAGATCGATGAAATTCAACCGGTACACTTTCGAAACGAACGGAAAGCTGCGCGAGGCGCGCAGGTTGCACTCGATCACTTTCACTTCGTTCGCGCGCGCGACGAATTGGATGTTGAACGGGCCGGTAATCCTCAACGCTGCGGCGATTTTGCGGGCAATCGTGCGAATGCGGCGAACCGTTTCAATATACGTGAATTGCGGCGGCAGCACCAGCGTGGCGTCGCCCGAGTGCACGCCGGCATACTCGATATGCTCGGAAATAGCGAACACGATCAGCTCGCCGTTGGCCGCCACCGCATCGATTTCAATCTCTTTGGCATTTTCGATGTATTTGCTCAGCACGATGGGATGCTCGCGCGAAACCGTGGTGGCTTTGGTGAGAAATTTTTCCAGTTCGGCGTCATTGGAAGCCACGGCCATGGCCGAACCGCTCAACACGTATGACGGCCGCACCACGACGGGATATTGGGCCTTCGCCGCAAACGCTTTGGCCTCGGCGAGCGAATTCAGCTCACGCCACTCCGGTTGATCGATGCCCAACTCGTCGAGCAGTTTGGAAAATTTATGCCGGTCCTCCGCCATGTCAATCTGCTGCGGCGAGGTGCCGAGCACGTTGAGGCCGGCTTGTTGAAATTTGAGCGCGAGATTGTTGGGCGTTTGCCCACCCATCGCGATGATCACGCCGAGCGCCTGTTCTTTTTCATAAATTTCATAAATCGTTTCGAAACTCAGTTCATCAAAATAGAGGCGATCACACTCGTCATAATCCGTGCTCACGGTTTCGGGATTATAGTTGATCATGATCGTGCGATAGCCGAGCTGCTTCAACGTCATGACGGCATTGACGCAACACCAATCGAATTCCACCGAGCTGCCGATGCGATACACGCCCGAGCCGAGCACGATCACCGCCTGCTTGCCGCTGGCGGCCACATCGCTGGCGTTGCCGTTGTAGGTGAGATAAAGAAAATTCGTTTGCGCCGGGTATTCCGCGGCCAGCGTGTCGATTTGTTTAATGAAGGGGGAGAGACCGTAATTCTTGCGCATGCCCCGCACCTCGGCTTCACCGGTTTCGAGAATATTGGCAATTTGGCCGTCGGAGAAACCGGTTTTCTTGGCTTTCTCCAGCACGCCGCGCGGGCAAATGCCGCCGGCATAAATTTTAAGATGGTCGGCCACCTCCAAAACATTTTTGATCTTGTAGAGAAACCATTTGTCAATGTGCGTCAATTCGTGGATGCGTTCGACGGTGTAGCCGCGCGCCAGCGCCAGGGGAATGGCAAAAACGCGCTCATCCGTGGGATAGCTTAGTTCCTCGTCAAGATCCCCGAACGTAAGATGATCGTTGCCGATCAAGCCATGCACGCCGATGTCGAGCATGCGCAGCGCCTTTTGCAAGGCTTCCTCAAAACACCGGCCGATGGCCATGACTTCGCCGACAGATTTCATGCCCGAGCCGATGCGTTTCGACACCTTGCGGAATTTCTTCAAATCCCAGCGCGGAATCTTGACCACGACGTAATCCAGCGCCGGCTCGAAGCAGGCCATGGTGGTTTGCGTGATGGAATTCTTGAGATCGACAAGACTATACCCGAGCGCGAGTTTCGCGGCCACGAACGCCAACGGATAACCGGTGGCCTTGGAGGCGAGCGCGGAGCTGCGCGACAAGCGGGCGTTGACTTCGATGACGCGATAATCTTCCGAATGCGGATCGAGTGCATATTGAATGTTGCACTCGCCTACGATGCCAAGATGGCGAATCGTGCGGATGGCGATTTCGCGCAATTTGTGATACTCTGTGTTGCTCAACGTCTGGCTGGGCGCGACCACGATGCTTTCGCCGGTGTGAATGCCCATGGGATCGAAATTTTCCATGTTGCAAACCGTGATGCAATTATCGAAGCTGTCGCGCACCACTTCATATTCGATCTCTTTCCAGCCTTTGAGGTATTCTTCCACGAGAATTTGATCAGTGTAGCTCAGCGCTTTCTCCGCCAATTCCACCACTTCCTGCTCGTTCGTGCAGAGTCCGGAGCCTAAGCCGCCGAGTGCGAACGCGATGCGAATCATGACGGGATAGCCGATTTCTTCCGCCACCCGCACGGCTTCCGCGCGCGAGGTGACCGCCACGCTGCGCGGCACTTTCACACCGATCTCGCGCAACCGTTCTGCAAACAAATGGCGATCTTCCGTGTCATTGATGGTGGCGATCGAGGTGCCGAGCACGCGCACGCCATGGTTTTCAAAAACATTATTGGCCGCCAGCGCCAGGCCGCAATTGAGTGCGGTTTGCCCGCCAAAACCCAGCAGAATGCTGTCCGGTTTTTCCTTGGCAATTACTTGCTCGACGAAGTAGGGATTGACCGGCAGAAAATAAACTTTATCGGCGAGATGCTCGGAGGTTTGAATGGTGGCGATGTTGGGATTGATCAAAATACTCTGAATGCCTTCTTGCTTCAGCGCTTTGATGGCCTGGCTGCCGGAATAATCAAATTCACCGGCTTCGCCGATTTTCAAAGCAGCGCTTCCCAAAACAATAACTTTTTGCGGAATCGGTGACATTTAGTCGCTGTGTTTTAATGGTGAACAAATCACATCTAATCGAAAATCACGCGCGCGTTGAATTCAAAAAAAGTCTCAACAAGACAAGTGCAACAATAATACTCGTTGCGCATAAAAGCAAGTCGCAGTATTGAATTTGCAAAACATTGCGCAAAAGATTATATTGCGGCGCAAAAAGCGATGGATTCATGAAAACAAAAATTGCGCACCTCACACAAAAAAACCTTACCGAAGTCATCCGCGCGCGCCGGCACTTGCATCAACATCCCGAGTTGAGCTGGCGCGAGCGCGAAACCAGCCAATTCATTCGCCAGTGGCTGGAGAAATTCGGCATTGAGTTTCGCGTGGCGAAAGATTTTTACGCCACCATCGGCATCATCCGCGGGCACAAGCCCGGGCCGGTGGTGGGTTTGCGGGCTGACATTGATGCCCTGCCGATCGTGGAAAAAAGTGTTGTGCCGCATTGCTCGCAAAATGCCGGCGTGATGCATGCCTGCGGCCACGACGGCCACACTGCGACGCTTCTGGGCGCAGCGCAGGTGTTGGCACAACTGCGCGAAGAGATCGCCGGCACGATCGTGTGCGTGTTTCAACCGGCGGAAGAAGACGGCGGCGGCGGGCGGAAACTGCTCGCCTCCGGCTTGCTCGACGATCTCGGCATTCAAGCATTTTTCGGATTGCACGCCTGGCCTTACCTGCCAGTGGGCGCCATCGGCGTGCGCTATGGCGCGATGATGGCGGCCATTGACGATTTCAAGTTCATCGTGCATGGCAAATCCGGGCACGCGGCACATCCCATGACGGCCATCGATCCGGTATGGATTTCCGCGCAGATCATCAATGCGGTGCAGAGCCTGGTCACGCGCGAGCGGCATGGCGCGGATCCCGTGGTCATCAGCATTGCCA
Source organism: Cytophagia bacterium CHB2 (assembly GCA_030263535.1). Classification (NCBI taxonomy): domain Bacteria; kingdom Pseudomonadati; phylum Bacteroidota; class Cytophagia; species Cytophagia bacterium CHB2. Next base: position 20,106 of record SZPB01000037.1, on the reverse strand, counting down.
CGATTCACGGAGGTTCGGCGGACAATGTTATTCCGTCGCACGTTGAAATGACAGGCACGATGCGCACGCTGCAACCGGAAACGCGCAGCCGCATGAACCATCGCCTGGTCGAATTGGTTAAAGGCGTCGCGCAAACCTTTGGCGGTTCCGCGGAAGTTGAAATCGAAGCCGGCTATCCCTCGTTGATCAATTCCGATCACATGGTGCAGCTTGTCGCCAAAACCGCAGCCGAACTGGCGGGCGCGAAAAACGTGGTGGAGCTGGCCGAGCCCAGCATGGGCGGGGAAGACTTCGCGTACTATTTGCAAAAATACTCCGGAGCTTTTTTTCGTCTCGGCGTCGGGCCCCGGCCGTCGCTGCACGCGGATACGTTTGATTTCAACGATGACGCGCTCGAGCTTGGCGTGCAGATGATGGCAAACGTTGCCATTAATTGCTTGAAGGAGATGCCCTAGCGCCTGCTTTGGGTTCTGCAATTCTCACAAAAAATATTCCAAAATAGTTCAGGTACGAAAGACCATGATAAAAACATGCAGTTGGTTTTTGTTGAGTGTGATGGCCGCCGCCTTCCTGTCGTGCAACTTCGATCAGGGTTTGGGCGTGTTGGAATCCAAGATCAGCGGCAAGGTTTATTTTCTGGGCACGGATTCTCGCCCGCAGAATGTCGATGAAGTGCGGGTCGTGGCAGCCGCAAATTTTCCGCCGCAAGGTTTTGGCGACGTGTTTTTCAGCGAGGCGATTCCGTTTGCCGGCGACAGCGCTGCTTATGAAATGCCGTTACCGGTGGATAATTATCCCGCAGTCGCTGTGCTCTGGAAACCGCGCGGCGAAGATTGGAATTTCACCAGCCTGCTGGGTTTTTATGGTTTCGATCCCAGGACGCTCTCCGCAAGATTGCAGCCGGTGAATTTAACCAATGATCAACCGGTTGCCGATCATGTCGACATCGTTGCGCTCTGGAGTTTCGCGCAATTCGATGCGCACGTGGAAGGCGAGATCACCTTTCAAGGCCAGTGGCCGGAAGACACGGAAATTGTGCTGCTCGGCGCGTTCAATGTCATGCCAAATTTAAACGACATCGTAAACTCTCTTGTTTTTATCGGCGGCATTGATTTCGCCGTGCCGCGCTTTGTCGAGAGCTATCGTTATCGCATGGCGGTGCGCAACGGCCAGTATCAATTTCTTGGCCTGTTTTGGAAAGGCCGGGGACTGGCGTGGGACAAGATTCGCGCGATCGGATTTTATCCCGCCGGCAACGATCCTACCAAACCCGGCCAGTTTACCTTGCCGCCCAACGGCACGATTTCAAACATCAATTTTGTTGCGGATTTTGGCACCCTGCCTGATGGTGTAAAGATCGGTGGAGGATTTTAGACGCAAAAGAGATGTTCTTGATAAGGATCAACGGTCAAATAATTTTCTCACTCTTTCACCGCGAATACACGCGAAGCATCGCGAATTAAACAGCATTAGCGGCCCTTCGCATTGATTCGCGGTTTAAAGAAAATGAGCAGGTTAATTAAATGGCGATCCTAAATGCGTATAGCAAAAAATCAGTGAAAATCCGTGTTCATCCGTGGCTGAAGAAAAAACATTCGAATTCAACTATTGATAAATTAAGCACGGGAGCAAACCCTTGAGTCATATAAAATTTTCTATCATGCAATCCTTAAACAAGACGATTGGTTTTCGGCTCGCCCTTCTTCTCATTTTTGTTTCAGCCTTCGCAGAAACCGCCCGGCCCTTCGGCGACATCACCGGCCACATTCGCGATGCTGAAACCGGCGAGGCCCTGCCCGGCGCGAATGTGTTTGTTGCAAAAACTCTGCTGGGCGCGAGCGCGGATGCCAACGGCCGTTTTCACATTGCAAAAGTGCCCGCAGGCTCATACACGCTGAGCGCTTCTCTCATCGGCTATGCCACGCAGCGCGTGACGGTTCGCGTCAATGACGACTCGACGATTGTCATCCATCTCGCGCTACGAACTTCCGCGATTCTTTTCGATCAAGTCATCGTCACCGGCTCGCGGCAGGCCGAGGAACTGAATGCCGCCGCCAACAGCGTGAGCGTGCTGGCGGATATGGAAATCCGGCAACGCAACCGTTTTCGCATCGACGAGGCGTTGCAAAGCATGTCCGGCGTTCAGCTCGTCGGCGAAAATGTCAGCGTGCGCGGCGGCACAGGCTACAGCTTGCTCGGCCTGGGCGGCAGCCGCGTGTTGATGTTGATCGACGATGTGCCCGTGCTCACCAGCGACCTGGGCCGCGCGAATTGGGATATTTTGCCGGTCACGGAGATCGACCGCATCGAAGTGTTGAAAGGCGCGGCTTCGGTGCTGTACGGCTCGGGCGGCATCAGCGGCGTGGTGAATGTGATCACGCGCGAGCCGGCGACCTCGCCGCAATTCTCGTTTCGCCAAAGCGCGGGACTCTATGACGATCCCTCGGTGCCGGAATGGATTTGGACGGATCGTACATTGTATTTCACCCGCAGCGATGTGAGTTACACCAATGTCATCGGCCCGCTGGGATTCCGGCTTGCGGTGTCGCGCCATACCTCGACCAGCGACCGCGAGAACGGCGATTTCAGCCGCTGGTATGTCAGCAGCAAATCCGTCATTCGATTTAAAGATGAATCGCATCTGCGCTTGTTTGTCACCTACAACCGCGATGCGCGCGGCTTCTCGCTTTTCTGGAAAGAGCAAAATCACGCGCTCATCACCGATTTTCACGATCGCATCACGGTGGACGGCTTTGCCGCTTCCGCCATTTACAACAAGCTGCTCAATCCCACGCTTGCCTTTAAAACGCGGCTTTCATATAACGCACAACTCATCGGCCTGCCCTTCAATCTTTCGAAAGATTTCAAACCCGCGCTGGGCATGAGCGGCGAGTTGCAAGCCAACTGGCTGCCGCACGTCAATCACAACCTAACGTTCGGCGTTGATTATCGCCGCGACATGGTTGAATCAAAATATTATGGCGATCATCAAGCTTCTTCGGCTTCGCCCTATGTGCAGGAAACCTGGAAACTCTCCGGTATTTTGCAATTGAGCGCGGGCGTGCGCTACGATCATTACGTGCTGGTCGGAGATTCGGCGGAGACGCAGTTAAGCCCGAAAATCGGCTTCAGCTACAATCCCTTTCCCGCCACCATTTTACACGCTTCGATTGGCCGCGGCTTTCGGGCGCCTTCGATTGCCGAACGCTTCAGTGAAAGCCGGCCGGGCGACAATGTGCGGCTGTTCAGCAATCCCGATTTGAAACCGGAACGCTCGACGCTGATTGATTTTGGCGTGCGCCAACGCTTTGGCGAATATGTTGCCGCTGAAGTGACGGCGTTTGCCAATGAGTATTATGATCTCATCGAACTGCTGTCGATCAGCACGCAAAGCCTGGAACTGCAATTCCGCAATTTGGCGCATGCGCGCGTGCGCGGCCTGGAATCCGAGATTAATGTCGCGCTCTGGCGCAACCGCATCAATTTGCGCGGCCACATGACGTACTTGGATTCCCGCAGCCTCGCGACCGATCCGCTCTACCAATTGGCCATCGACGATCCGCTGCCTTACCGCCCCAAGTGGAGCGCCTTTATCTCGCCCGCGCTGCGTCTCGGTCCGTGGGCGTTCGAAGCGGATTATCGTTACGCTTCGCGCTTTGAACACGTTTCATTCTTTGGCGGCGATGAACGTGTGCCGCAAAAAGTATTGGATCTGCGCGCGCAATATCGCTGGCAGCAATTCGCGCTGTTGTTTCAAATCAAGAACTCGATCAACTACAATTACACCGTGGTCGAGCGCAGTTTGAGCGAGATTCGCAATTTTTCCCTGACATTTTCCGGCGAATTTTAGTTCGACTACGTCAAGTCACGGCAACCCCTCTTTAAATGTCATTCTGGGAAGAATCTTGTGAAATCGCAGGCAAATTACCGAGGGCCTCACAAGATTCGTCAAATGACATTTCGAAGAAGTTGCTTCTAAAATTAAGGCGCCAGAGTACTGGGCAAATGAGCTTACTTGCACGCTAACCACACGAAATACGCAATAACGTTTTTTTGCTTTCTTTCGGGTGTTTCGCGGGCAAAATTTGATGCGATTCAGTAGAGCAGAGGCGATGAGTTCTCAAGCGCGCACAACTCCGCAAGAATCGGGTGGTTGGCGAGCGGCAGATTTTTTATCTTCGGCCATTCAAAACAAGGAGTGCGATATGCCCGCTTTGAAATATGCCCAATCTGCCGACGACTATCGCCGCATCGAGCAGGCGATTCTCTTCGTTGAAAAAAACTTCCGCCGCCAGCCGAGTCTCGACGAAATTGCCCGCAGCGTCTATCTCAGCGAACATCATTTTCAACGGCTCTTCAGCCGCTGGGTCGGCATCAGTCCCAAGCGTTTTCTGCAATTTTTGACCAAAGAATACGCCAAGAAACTGCTGGAACAGTCGAGTAATCTTCTCGACGTGACCTACGAAGCGGGGTTGTCCAGCCCGGGGCGCTTGCATGATTTATTCGTGGCGTGTGAAGCGGTGACCCCCGGCGAGTTCAAAAGCGAGGGCGAAGGCGTGAACATCGCTTACGGTTTTCATGACACGCCGTTCGGCGAGTGCCTGCTCGCGCGCACGGAGCGTGGCATTTGCGGCCTTTATTTTGTTAAGAATGAAAATCGCAAGCAAGCGCTGGGCTATCTCAAAGCCAATTGGCCGAAAGCGGCTTTGCGTGAAGCGCCTGCGGCCACCGCGCCCTTCATTCAACACATTTTTGCGCCTGCCGGAAAAAACAAAATGGCGCCGCTGCATTTGTTCATCAAGGGCACCAATTTCCAAATCAAAGTGTGGGAGGCGTTGCTGCGCATTCCAATGGGCGGGATGGTTTCGTATGAAGATATTGCCGCGCATCTCGGCATGCCGAAGGCCTCACGCGCCGTGGGCAATGCCGTGGCAAAGAACCCGGTGTCGTTTATCATTCCGTGCCATCGTGTCGTGCGCAAAGTCGGCGAGACCGGAAATTATCTCGGCGGCCCGCTTCGCAAGAAGGCGATTTTGGCGTGGGAAGCGGCGCGGGTCAACAGTGACAATAACAAAAGCGGCTCGGCTCTACCGGTCAATTGATTTACTCAATTGACTGATTGACTTTTCGAAAAGTCTAACAAAATTCAGCAAATTCTGGCCCACAAAATTGAAATCCCACGGAAAGAACTTTGGTTTGATTTTGTGGGATTTCGCATTTTGGTGGACGGATCTTACAGATGTAGAATTGTCTTCCTCTCTGGAACTGACGCATGCGCCGTATCCTCACCTGCCTGAGTATTTTCCTGCCCTTGGTGATTTACGATGTCCTCTTCGGCGGCGCCATCGCAGCGTTGCTGCAATCCGAAGGCTGGCAGGGCGCGGCGCAGCGCATCAATAATGTTTATCAACTCAGCTATGGCGTTGTGGTTGCGAGCGTCTTGGTGCTGGCCTTTTTCACATTCGGCAAACGGCGCGAAGCGCTTGCGGTGCTGGTTTTGTTTATCGGTTTAGTGGAAGACTCTCTCTTTTATCTTCTCATCACATTTCTAAATCCCTTCATTCAAATTCTGACCCAGGGCGCGGTTTATCGCGCGCCGGAAAGCATTTTGCCGGAAGGCGTGGCGAGCTGGCCGGGCTGGGTGAGCCGCATGTTTTTGGAATCCTTTTGGCGAATGCGGCCCTCGCACGTGTTGCTGCTCAATCTGGCTGCGTTGCTGCTGGCTGCAATCATTCTGTTCATCCCTCTCAAGCTCAAATCAAGCCAGTCATCACCCTGACAATTTTGTGCCCGGGGATAAATTTGAATGCGGGCCGAAAAAAAGCTTGCATTTAAAAGCGTCATTGTTAATTTATGAATGATTATTCATTCAGCACGTGCCCTCGCCAGACCACGCTAATTTATGAAAATACTTGCAAAAGCCACGAACGGCCGCACCTTGCGCGGCGACGACAAACGCAGCCGCATCTTGAAAGCCGCAGCCAAGACCTTCGCGCGCAAAGGTTTTTATCACACCAAAATCTCCGAAATCGCGCAACAAGCCGGCATCGCAGACGGCACAATTTATCTTTATTTCAAAAACAAAGACGACATTCTCATCACCCTGTTTGAAGAAAGCATGGGCAGTATTTTGGAGGAATTCAGCCGCAAGCTGGCAGCATGCCAAAATCCCGCGGAGAAAATTCGCGCCTTTGTTCATTTGCATTTCGAACTGGTGCGCACCAATCCCGATTTGGCGGCAGTGATGCAACTTGAGCTGCGGCAATCGCATCAATTCATCAAACAATACAGCGGCACGCGCATCAGCGATTATCTCAATCTCATCGGCAACATTGTTGACGAGGGTCAGGCCAGCGGCTTGTTTCGCAAAGATATTCTGCCGGGCATTTTCAAACGCGCGTTGTTTGGCGCGTTGGATGAAATGAGCACGCTGTGGGTGCTTTCAAAAACGAAGAAATATGATTTGCTGGAATCCGCGGAGCAGATCGGGGCTTTATTTCTCGAAGGCATGCTGGCCAATGCTTCTGCATTAAAGCCGGGCCCGCGGATGAAAGCCGCTAATGAATAAGCGTATCGCATGCACGATTGTGTGACGCGCTGAAAGAATTTTGTAAAATCTCAATCTTGTCTCTATACTTCACAAGAGTCCATCGGAATGACAGAATGAGGTATTCATAGAAATTAAAGTAGCAATGCACTCGATGGGTTTTTAGAATTGGATGATTGTTTTATCGCGGGCGAGAATTTTCAGACTCACTTTTCACAGAAGGAATACATCATGCGCGACGTCGTCATTGTAGAGGGCATTCGCACGCCCTACGCCAAAGCCGGCACGGATTTCAAAGATTTGCCGGCGCAAGAATTGGGGCGCATCGTGGTACACGAAATCATCGAGCGCAGCGGCATCGATCCGGAAATCATCGATGAAGTCGTGATCGGCAATATCGCGCAGCCGCCGGAAGCGACAAATATTGCGCGTGTGATCGCGCTCAACAGCGGCATTCCGCGCCACGTGCCGGCGGTAACGGTGGCGCGCAATTGCGCTTCGGGCATGGAAGCCATTGCCAACGCGCATCTTAAAATCTCGGCAGGCCTGGCCGACGTCATGGTCGCCGGCGGCGTCGAGTCCATGAGCAATATTCCGATTTTGTATCCGCCGGAATATGCCGAAGTGCTGGCGGAGGCCGCAAAAGCCAAATCCGTGGGCCAGCGCTTGAGCGCATTTTCTCATATGCGTCCCAAACATTTCAAACCCATCATCGGCTTGCAGGTGGGCTTGACCGACCCGGTGTGCGACCTCAACATGGGCGAAACCGCGGAAGTGCTGGCAAAGGAATTTCACATCACGCGCGAAGAACAGGATCGCTTCGCGTTGCTGAGCCACCAACGCGCCACCTGGGCGACGGATTCCGGCAAATTGCGTGAGGAGATCATTCCCGTCATGCCGCCGCCGAAATACAACACCGTGGTCGATGAAGACAACGGTATTCGCAAAAATCAAACGATGGAAGCTTTGGCAAAACTCAAGACGGTGTTCGATCGCGATTACGGCAGCGTCACCGCCGGCAATGCCAGCCAAATCACCGACGGCGCCGCAGCGGTGCTGGTGATGTCTGCGGAAAGAGCCAAAGCGCTCGGCCTGAAAATCATGGGCAAGGTGCGCGGCTATGCCTTTGCCGGGCTTGATCCCGCGCGCATGGGCCTGGGCCCCTCGGTAGCAACGCCCAAAGCGCTGAAGCTGGCCGGCGTTTCGTTCAAGGACATTCAACTCATCGAACTCAATGAAGCGTTTGCCGCGCAGGTGATCGCCAATGAAATGGTGTTTCGCGACCGCAATCTCTCGCAAAAGTGGCTGGGCCGCGAAGAGCCGATTGGCGAGATCAATCGCGACATTCTCAATGTCAACGGCGGGGCCATTGCGCTCGGCCACCCGGTGGGCAGTTCGGGAACGCGGCTCGTCTTGACTCTGTTGAAGGAGATGGAACGCCGCAATCTCAATCTCGGCCTGGCGACGCTGTGCGTGGGCGGCGGCCAGGGCGGGGCGATGGTGGTGGAGAGAGGTTGACTCAGAAACAATGTTTACGCGGATTCTATGGCAAAGCCATTCATTTTGAGCGGGTACATTGACCACGCGATGGCGCAGGCAGAATACGATAAATTGGAAGATGGAAAATTTGCGGGCCGTATTTCTGCGTGCAAGGGGGTCATCGCGTTTGCCCAAACATTGCATGCGTGCGAAAATGAGCTTCGCTCAACCTTGGAGGACTGGCTTTTAGTCGGTCTCAAATTGGGACACCAACTGCCGGTTATCGACGGCATCGATCTAAACGGGGAGCCGGTTTATGAGTCGATGGATACCGTGCAAGCGTAATGATTTCATCAAACGTTTGCGCAAAATTACCGGTCTGGCGACGCTATGCGTGGGCGGAGCGATGATGGTGGAGAGAAGTTAATGATTTTAAATTCATAAAACCTGTTGGAGTTACGCTATGGTAAATGTTGAGCAACTTGAGTTGCAATTCATAACCGATACGATCGGCGCAAAGACGGGAGTCATTTTGCCGATTGACAAGTTCCACGAGCTGATGCAGGACTTGGAAGATCTTGCCGCGGTTGCAGAAAGGCGTGAAGAGCCAACCCTGTCACATGAAGAATTATTAGCCGAGTTAAAGCGAGATGGGCTTATATAGTATCGCGTGGAAAAACTCTGCTGCAAAAGAGTTGAAAAAACTTCCCAAGGATACGATCGGGCGAATTCTGAAAGCGGTCGAGCAATTGGCCATGACGCCTTATCCTCCGGGAGTTAAAAAGCTGATTGGTGCCGAACACACGTATCGCATTCGGGCTGGTGATTACCGTATCATCTATAGTGTGACCACGGAAACGCTTATTATCGAAATTATCAAAGTCGGACACCGCAAAGATGTCTACGGTGGATAGGTAAGCGCGGCTTAACTATGGCAGAGTTTATATCACAAACAGTCATTTTTTTAACTAACAACGCTTTTACCGCTGTTGTTAATTTCCTGTCACTAATCAGTTTTCTTCTTACCGTTTCTGTATTTCTAACTCTACGTAAGATTCGAAGAAATTACGTTTTTAAAGGAAGAGTTCCAAAACTTGCTGAAGATCTAAAAAAGCACTCATCAAAAATTATTGAATGCTTGAATAATTTTGATGTTTTTCTTCCTGAAATTCAAGAAGAACTGGCTCGCGCAAAAGTTACTACCAAGTATCTCATAAAAAATACAGATGGGTCTCTAAGAGACGCGATTCAACAATTGGATTCGAAGATTAATACTTATGAAACAGATACAGGTGAAAGTGAATTACGAAAAATATACCTTGAAATGGTTAGCGTCAATACTGAAATACTCAATACTTTCGAAGACAAAACCTGGGAAATACAATCATGAGTGATCAAAGAAACAAATGGGATGAAGCTATAGCCAAGATGATTCAGTTGACGCAAGAGGGAAAACTCAAATGGGCGCCTTTATCTTCATTTGATCATTTAAAGAAACGTCCCGACGATCTCATTGAGATCGGATTCGAAGCCACTTTCAACAAAAAGAACCTCGCCCTTTACAAACGAATGTTTAAGAACCTTCGAATTAAAAAATTATCGCTAGCCGATGCGCTTGCAGGCTCAGCTTCGAACATAGAGGAATTCTGGGACGCCGAAATAATTATGCAATTTCTCAGCTCTGCTGGCCGACCATTGTGGGAATACCCAAGTGTGAACCTGCTTAAGGATTTGATGTCAGTTGTTCAATATCAGGTTGCCGGCGTTAATGAGTTTTTAAAAGAAATTTTGAACGAATCAAAATAGAACATAACGTCAAATTGATTTAAACACCCTCTATATCGTTCGTGAAAGAGCGAAGCTGATTGCGATGGAAAAGAATTGAGATTCACAGGAGTTCAACATGTCTTATGAAACCATCGGTATTGAGCCAAAATCACCGGAAGCTAAAATGTTCGAACCCAACTTTGCCTCTGCGTTTCGCTTCGAAACAGAAGGCGATACCGGCTTTTTGACGATCGACGTCCCCGGAGAAAAAGTAAATATCCTTTCATCAGGCGTGATGGAAGAGCTTGATCGCTGGCTCGATGAAATTGCCAAGCAACGCGAGCTTAAGAGTTTGGTGATCATCAGCGGCAAAGAAGGCAACTTTATCGCCGGTGCGCAAATCGCAGAGATCGAAGGCATCGCCAGTCCTGAAGAAGGCGCCGTGAAAGCGGCGCTGGGCCAGGCGGTGTTCGACAAGATCGCGGCGCTGCCCATGACTACGATTGCGGTAATCGATGGCGCCTGCGTCGGCGGCGGCCTGGAATTGGTGCTCGCTTGTGACTTTCGCATTGCCCGCGCTTCGGACAAAACGCGCCTCGGTTTGCCGGAAGTCCGCCTCGGCATCATTCCCGGATTCGGCGGCACGCAACGCTTGCCGCGGCTCATCGGCATTCAGCGCAGCCTGGATTTCATTCTCACCGGGAGAACCGTCGACGCCAAACGCGCCCATCGCGCCGGCCTTATCGATCGCGTTATTCCGGAAGAGTTCGGTCCGGAGATGATACGCAGCGTGGCGCATGCTTTTGCCATCGAGTTGCGCAGCGAGGCTTTGCGGCAGCGCATCAAGGCGCGCCGTCAAAAGTTGAATGCGCAAGGCTTTTTGCTCGAGAAAAATTTTCTGGGCCGCCGCGTCTTGTTCGAACAGGCGCGTAAGCGCGTGAAAGCGGAAGCAAAGGGCCATTATCCTGCACCGCTGCTCGCGCTGGAAGCGGTGGAAAAGGGTTATCCGCTCGATTTGCGCGCGGGCCTGGCAATTGAAGCGGAATTGCTCGGTAAAGCCATCGTCACCGGCGTTTCAAAAAACTTGATAAAAGTATTTTATCTCGCGGAAGAAATGAAACGCGACAAAGGCGTTGCGCATGTCAAAAGTGAGCCGCAAGAGTTCAAACGCCTCGGCGTGCTGGGCGCGGGCGTGATGGGCGGCGGCATCGCGCAATTGCTGGCGCACAACAACTTGCCGGCGCGCATGAAGGATGTCAATTTCGCCGCAGTTGCCAAAGGTACTGAGGCCGCGGCGAAAGTATTTAATGAAGCCGTGAGGAAGCGCAGGTTGACGCCGAAGGAAATGCAGAACAAAATGGCGTTGATTTCAGGCGCAGTGGATTATTCCGGTTTTCATCGCGTCGATCTCGTCATCGAAGCCATCGTCGAGAATCTTGACCTCAAGAAAAAAGTCTTCGCCGAGCTTGACAGCCTCGTGCCCGCGCACGCCGTGTTGGCGAGCAACACGTCTTCCCTGCCAATTACCGAAATGGCCAGGGCGACCAAGCGCCCGGATAAAGTTGCAGGCTTGCACTTCTTCAATCCCGTGCATCTCATGCCGTTGATCGAGGTGATTCGCGGCGAGCAAACGAGCGATGAAACCGTGGCGAGCCTGGTGGCGTTTGCGAAAAAGCTCGGCAAAACGCCGATCGTCGTCAAGGATTCTCCGGGCTTTTTAGTGAATCGCATTCTTGCGGTTTACATGGCGGAAGCCAGCCGCATGCTGCAAGCGGGCGGCACAATCGAAGAAATCGACAAAGCGCTGGTGGACTTTGGCATGCCGATGGGCCCGTTCAATCTCATCGACGAAGTGGGTATCGACGTTGCCGCGAAGGTCGGCAAGATCATGATTGAAGCGTTCGGCGAGCGCATGGGCGTCTCGGGCGCGCTGGATAAACTGGTCACCGACGGCCGCCTCGGCAAGAAAAACGGCAAAGGGTTTTATCTCTATCGCGGCAAAGAAAAGCAAATTGATCAGAATGTTTATGCCCTGCTCAATCTCGCGCCTGCCAAAGGCCAGCATTTCACCAAGCATGAGCCGGAGGAACGCTGTGTGCTCATGATGATCAATGAAGCGGCCATGTGCCTGAGCGAAGGCATCATTCGCCGCCCGCATGAGGTCGACGCGGGCATGATCTTCGGCACGGGATTCCCGCCGTTTCGCGGCGGTTTGTTGCGCTACGCCGACAGTCTGGGCAGCAATCGCGTTGTTGAACGATTGGAATACTATGCCGGCAAACTGGGAGATCATTTCAAACCCGCGGCGATGCTGGTGGAAATGGCACAGCAAGAAAAAAGCTTTTATAATTGACCAGTAAGCAAGCCGGCCACTTTTGACCGCTTTTGTTTGCACACGATAACGGACATGAGCACACGCCCATGCCCAAATGTTTCATGGCGAGGTCACTATGGCATCCGATGACAAGACCCAAAGTTTTCTGAAATCCCTTTTTGCGGGCGAAGTCCGGCAGGAAATCGTCTTTCCCTATCCTTTTATGCCGCCGCACGAGCAGGATGATTTGCGCATCATCATCGATTCGTTTCGCGAGTTTGCGCGCGATCACATCGACTCCGCGGCGATTGATCGCCAGGGTTTCATTGCCCAAGAAATCTTTGCCGGTTTGAAAGAATTGGGATTTTTCGGCTTGGCGATTCCGGAAAAATACGGCGGCGCAGGACTCTCGCAAACCGCTTACAGCCGGGTGTTCGAAGAAATTTGTACGGTCGATGCCTCCCTGGGGGTATCGCTGGGCGCGCATTTGTCGATCGGCAGCAAGGGCATCACCATGTTCGGCAATGACGCGCAAAAGGAGAAATATCTGCCCAAAATCGCCAGCGGTGAATACATGACGGCGTTTGCCCTCACCGAGGCTGGCGCCGGCAGCGACGCCGCCGGCATTCAATCAAAAGCCGTGCTCAATCGCGAGCGCACGCATTTTTCCCTCAACGGCGGAAAGATTTGGATCACCAACGGCGGTATTGCAGACGTGTTTACGGTGTTTGCCAAAACGCCCATGGCAGCGGGCGGCGCGCAACAGGACAAGATTTCAGCATTCATCGTTGAGCGCAGCTTCAAAGGTTTTTCCTCCGGTAAGCCGGAAGAAAAACTCGGCATTCACGGCTCGAATACAACGGCGTTGAATTTTGACAACATTGCCGTGCCGGTGGAAAACATGCTCGGCCAGATGGGCAAAGGTTTCAAAATCGCCATGGAGATTTTGAACACTGGCCGTCTGGGCCTGGCCAGCGGTTGCGTCGGCGGCTGCAAGGCGCTGCTGACGAAAGCGACGGAGCATGCGAAGAATCGCAAACAATTCGGCAAAGCCATCGGCCAGTTCGAGATGATTCAAGAGAAAATCGCGCGCATGGCCGCAGACACTTATGCCGCAGACAGCATGGTCTATCTCACCACGGCCCTGGCCGATCGTAAAGGTATCGATTATTCGCTGGAATCCGCGGCCTGTAAGGTTTTTGTGAGCGATGCGCTCTGGCGCGTTGTGAATGAAGCGATGCAAATTGCGGGCGGCATCGGCTATTCTCGTGAATATCCGTACGAACAGGCAATGCGCGACGCGCGCATCAATCTTATCTTCGAAGGCACAAACGAGATTTTACGCGCCTTCATCGCGCTGGCCGGCATGGAAGGTCCGGGCGAATATCTCAAAAAAATCGGCAACGCGCTGCGCGATCCGATCAAGGGCTTCGGCCTGTTGACCGGCTACGCCGCGAGCAAGGTGAAAGACACGGTCGCGCATGATCATCTCACGGGTGTGCATCCGAAGTTGCATGATGCCGTCGAGCGTTTCAACGAATCGGCCAAGGGCTTGCACCAAGCCACCGAGCAGGCATTGATCAAGCACGGCAAGGGCATCATCTTAAAGCAATTCGACCAACGCCGTTTGGCTGATGTTGTGATTGACACGTACGCCATGGTTGCCGTCATCGCGCGCGTTGACACCTTATTGAAAAAAAATCATGCCGGGGTCGAGCAGGATTTGTTGCTGGCCAACACGTTTGTCGAAGACGCCTGGCGGCGCGCGCGGCGCAACTTGCGGCAGATGGATAAAAACCTCGATGGCGAACGCAAAAAAATTGCCGAAATGATTTATGATTTGAATGGCTATCGCTGGAGCACGAATGTCTAGTACACTGTTACCATGATTTCGTAGCCCTGCCCCCCTTGTGGGGCATTGTCCCAACCCGCGAATTTATTGGCCGCAGCAGCACCCCACAAGGGGGTGGGACTACAAAAAATTAAGATCTGGTTTTTATGATCACATGTTCGACAACGTGTTGAGTTCAAGGTGTAAGCCCAATTTCAAGAATCACCTGACGGAGAATATCGTGAAAATCATTTTGTGCATGAAGCAAGTGCCACTCAAAGATGCGCAACTCAAAATCGCGGGCGACCAGCTTTGGGTGGAGGAATCCAATCTCAATTTTGAAATCAATGAAAGCGATCACTACGGCCTGGAAGCAGCTTTACGCTTGAAAGAGGCGCACGGCGGGGAAGTGATCGTCGTCAGCATTGGCCCGGCCCGCGCGAAACAGGCGATTCAGCAGGCGCTGGCCAAGGGCGCGGATCGCGCGATTCACGTGACGCATGAGAAGCCGATCATGGATCCGTTTATCGCGGCGAAGCTGCTGGCCGCCGCGATCAAACCGGAGAATCCGGATTTGATTCTCACCGGTTTGCAATCGGATGACGCCGGCTTTGGCCAAACCGGCGTGGTGCTGGCGGAACTGCTGGGCTTGCCGCACGCGACACTGGTGATGGAAATTCAAGTGCAGGACGGCAAACTGAAAATCAAACGCGAGCTGGAAAGCGGCTGGTTTCAATATATCGAGTTGCCCAAGCCGGCGGTGCTCACCATTCAATCCGGCCTGGCGGCGATTCGCTATGCCACCATCAAAGGCATCATGGCGGCGAAGAAAAAGCCGCAACAAGACGTGAGTGCCGCCAGCCTGGGCGTCGATCTTGCGCAGGGTCAAATCAATTTTCAAAAACTCTACGTGCCCGTGAAAACGAAGAAAACGCAAATGCTCAGCGGCGACGCGAAAGCCGTGGCAAAAGAGCTGGCCGAAAAATTGAAGAATGAAGCGAAGGTGATTTGAAAATATCTAGGAGGGTAAGATTAACCGCGTTTCGATTTCCTGCAGAACCGCATTAAGGTTCGGCGCCGTAGATGCAATTGTTTGGCCCGTGCCGCCATCATGTTTGTGGTGAGGAAAAGTATCTTTTAAATCTTTGTGATGGCCGGTATTGTCATATCGAAATACAAACTTGTTCTTGTGGTCAATATAGTGGTATGTATACATCAAGCGATCTAGAGTGAATTCCACATCGGCGAACTCGCGCAGATGCAATATCGAACCGTCGAAGAAATAAATCTCGCCTCGAACAAAGCCGGTGTGGGTGCTGCGTTTATCATATGTGAGTTTGAACGATTGCACCGCGACACAAGCTTCAATGGTTTGTTGTAATTGCTGGAAAGAGGTTTCAATCCGCAAGCTTCACCTCTTGCAGGGTTACGACTTTTTCATTGAGACGCTCGAACAGTCGGTGTTCACCAATCCACTCCGCCAGCTCAAGGTTTTCTTCAAGCAGATTGTTTTCGTAACGGCGCAGAAATTCATGCGTCGGCATGCCGTAACGAGTTTCGAATTCCAACAATCTCTGTTGTGTACGCTTCAGGCCGGCTTGCAGCAATCGCAACTCATTTTGTAGCGCAG
Source organism: Cytophagia bacterium CHB2 (assembly GCA_030263535.1). Lineage (NCBI taxonomy): Bacteria > Pseudomonadati > Bacteroidota > Cytophagia > Cytophagia bacterium CHB2. The sequence continues at coordinate 4,538 of SZPB01000037.1, read as the reverse complement.
CCTCTACCAACGGTCGGAGTGGCAATGCGCGGTTCGACTGGAGAATTAAATTTGACATTTTAAGTGTCCTTATCTTTTTTGATTCCGGCTTGTTCGACTGAAGTCGAGAAACGTTCTGGTAAAGGTACTCGGGGAGCCGGTGAAAAACAATGAGAATCTTTTGGGTTTGAATAAAGATAATCGGAGAATAAAATGGCATCTGGAATTTTGGTTATCGTCGAACAAAACGACGGCAAAATCACCCGCATCGGCTGGGAAGCGCTGGCCGCGGCGCAGGAAATCGGCGCGGGGCTTGGGCACGAAGTGTGCGCTTTGCTTTTGGGAAAGGGAGCAAGCGCTGCCGCCAAGGAGGCAGCGGCTGCCGCACTCAAACAAATTTGGTTTGCGGAAAACGCCGAATTGTCGCATTATACCCCGGACGGTTTCAGCGCTGCGGCCAAGCAAATGATCGAAAAATCGAAGCCGCAATATGTGCTGGCGGGACATTCGTATCAAGCGCGTGATTATTTTCCCAAACTGGCCGCGAGCTGCGGCCGCGGGTTGATTGCCGACAGCGTGGGCTATCGCATCGAAAATGGCGCCATCACGTTTGTGCGTCAGGCGTTCCAGGGCAAGATCAATGCGGATTTCTCGTTCAACGGTGAGCCGCCTTATTTTGCCAGCCTGCAATCCGGCGCGGTAAGCAGCGATAAGTTGAAAAAGGGCGGCAATGCCGCGGTGAGCGATGCCGGCCTCGATCTTTCCGGCGTCAGCATTCGCACAACTGTTTTGGAGATTTTCGAAGGCGTGAAAGGCAAGGTCGATTTGACCAAAGCCGATATTATCGTTTCCGTCGGCCGTGGCATCAAAGAGAAAGCCAACATGCCGCTGGTCGAAGAATTGGCCGGCGCCATCGGCGGCGAGCTTGCGGCCTCACGTCCGGTATGCGATGACGGTTGGCTGCCGCTGGATCGCCAGATCGGCTCTTCCGGGCAAACCGTTGCGCCCAAACTCTATCTTGCCGTCGGCATCTCGGGCGCGATTCAGCATCTCGTGGGCATGAAGGGCGCGCGCACGATCGTGGCCATCAACAAAGACGAGCGCGCTCCGATTTTCGATATTGCCGATTATGGCATCGTCGGTGATCTGTTCGAAATCGTGCCGGAACTCACGAAGGCGATTAAAGAAGCGAAGGGCGCATAAGCCGTGGCGGAATTTCTGTGCCGCACAGATTTCCGGGGGGAATTTAGTTCCTTTAAATCGTTGCCTTAAGAACAAAAATCCAGCGGATGGAAACAACCCAACTGATAATGAGCTTTTTCCTCTGCGGGGTTGATTCTATCCGTTGGCGGTTTCCTTTGAGTTGCGCTTTATCCGAGTTGCGAGTGTTGTAGCTCGATTTTGTCGGATTCACCGCTGCCTCGCAGAGCGCGCGAAAATTCAAACGATTTTTGCGTTGCGCTCTGCGATTGTTTTTTGAAGATGAGGCAGTCAAGGTAAGTTCAAAAACACAAGCCCTCGCTTGAACGTGATGCCCCTGGAATGCGTGACTCTTCGTTTAGCACACTTGTCTTCAACATGCCGTCGATGCGGCGTTTTGCCTGCCACCGCATTGCCGCAATGTCTCTCCCCTCATTTACCAAACTAGCGCAATGACTCCTGATCTGAATTATTTCATCAAACCCGAAGTCCAATCCGCGGAGGCTTACACGCTGCAAAAACGATCGGCAGCTATCAAGCTTGATCAGAACGAAAACCCCTTCGGTTTTCCCGCGGCGCTGCAGGAAGAATTTTGGCAGCGCGTCAAGTCGCGCGATTGGGCGCGCTATCCGGATTTTCATCACGAAGAATTGACGCAAGCGCTGGCGAAGCTCAACAACATGCCGCCGGAGCAGATTTTAGTCGGCAACGGCTCGAATTCCCTCATTCAGGCATTGCTGATGGTGACGATCAGCCGCGGCGCCGGCGTCGTCATCCCGCAACCCACGTTTTCTCTTTACAAACTCTCGGTGCAGATTCTTTCCGGCCTGCCTATTGAGGTTAAACTGAATCGCCAAGACTTTTCCTTGCCGGTTGAGCGCGTGCTCGAAGAAGCCAATCGCCTGCGCGCCAAAATGATTGTTCTGTGTTCGCCCAACAATCCAACCGGCGCGGCATATTCCCAAAAGCAAATTGAAGAAATTTTTGCGGAATTCCCCGGGCTTGTCGTGATTGATGAAGCGTACGCTGAATTTGCGCAGCAGGATTTTCGCCCGCTGCTGCGCACGTATGAAAATCTCATTCTGCTGCGCACGTTTTCAAAGGCTCTGGCCATGGCGGGCTGCCGCGTGGGCTATCTCATGGCGCATCCGGATCTCGTGCGCGAAATTCGCAAAGCGGCACTGCCTTACAACATCAATGTCTTCGCCGAAGCCGCGGCGTTGGTGGCGCTGGCGCACCGCGGGGAATTGCTGCAACGCGTGCAGGAGGTGATCCGCGAGCGAGATCGTTTGCTTGCGCTTTTGGAGCAAATGACGAGGTTGCGTATTTATCCCACCCAGGCCAATTTTTTTCTTACTGAATTTCAAGAACCCGTTCAGGAGGTTTTTGCGCATCTGCTCAGCCGCGGCATTTTAGTGCGCAACGTTAGTGCTCATCCCATGTTGGAAAAGTGCCTGCGCATCAGCATCGGTACTCCCGCCGAGAATGACAAACTGGCCGAAGCGCTGCAAGAGGTTTTGTAGATTGACTTTACACAATTTATTTGTTAAGTTAATGCCCGGCGCGACCGCAATGGAGCAAAAATGTTCGATAAAGATCTCCTACCATTAGTTTATAACATGAACACCACCATCATGTGGATTGCCGTGACGGTGGGCGTGCTATTATTCATCATTGGCTATTTCGCCGGGGGCCGGGAAAAAATGGGGCGCATCATCCTGTGTACGTTTACCATTACGATCATCAGTGTGCTGGGTATGCGCGTGCCGATGCTGATCTTCAGCGCCATCAAAGACAATTATAAATTTGTCACCCTGCCGCAATCCGAAGTCGGCGACTATCTGAAATCCAAGGAAGCAACAAAGGCGACCACGAAACCCGCAGATAGCGCGACCGAAAAGCAAGCGACCAACAACAACGACGAAGGCAGCACGGTTGATGTGCCGGTTGCGTTTCAAATTCTGACGCTTTTTTTGTACACCTTTTGGATCGCTTTTCTCGTGGGCATGGGGATATTTTTTTATGAGACGGTGATCGTGACCGCGGAGGAAATCGATAAAAAGTAACGCGCTTGTTCCTGTGAAACATTATTCATTGGCGCCGGTGAGAGCTTCCGCAAGATATATTGTTTGCGCATTGTTGATTTTCGTGGGGATGGTTTCCGCGCAAGCGCCTCCCGACCGGAACGCCGAGCGCGAATTCGTCCAACGCGTTTCCGCCGACAGCGCCAAGCGGTACGCGCGCGAATTGGCGGCGTTCGGTCCGCGTATGGGCGGCACGGATTCCAACCGGCGCGCAGCGCTTTACGTGCACCAAAAATTTCAATCATGGTCATTGCCCAGCACGATCGTGGACGATCCTGAAAAGCTGGTACATGAAGAACACGCTTGGCGCCTGCAAATCATCATTCCCGAAAAATATGATTTTTCCCGGCCCTGGCCTTATGGCTTTTCGCCGTCAACGGCCGGTCAGCAAGCCGAAGTCGTCTCCGCCGCATCAACAAAGAATGTTAAAGGCAAAGCACTCTTGACCGAAGCCATTGTTCGTTCACAGCAGTATGACGAATGGGCAAGCGCCGGGGCGGTAGCGATTCTATCTGACGGTCCGGGCCGCGACGGCGACTTCACCGAGTGGGCAATGATCAGCGAACTGCCCAGCCGCCTGTTCAATCCGATTCCGGTGTTTGCCATCAGCCGGAATGACGGCAACAGGCTGCGCGCTTTCATGAGCAAAGGCATAACGCCGCGCATCGCTTTCGAGCTGGCGAGCGAAATTTATAAGAGCCGTCCACAAACCGTCATTGCCAAAATCTCCGGCCGCAGCGGCGACAAACGGTTCATTTACTGCGCGCACGGCGATTCCGATTCCGGCGGCCCCGGGGCCGATGATAACGCTTCCGGTGTTGCCGTGGTTTTGGAAACCGCGCGCGTGTTGCAAGCGTTGATAACTGAGAACAAACTGCCGGCGCCCAAACATACGATTGAATTCATCGTATGGGGAAGTGAATATTTCTCAACCAACGCGTACATTGCGCGTCACGCCGAACATTTGGAAAGGATATCCGGCGTAATCAATTTTGATCAAGCCGGCGCCGGCGCGAAGCATCAAGCGATTTATTTCGAAAGCAACGAAGTCCCCTGGAATGAAACACTGCTGCGCACACTTGATGCGATTGGCGCGGCATATTGCGGCGAGGCGGGAATGTGGCGCGCTTACACCACCAATCCCTCGCAGGGCGGCACGGACGCTTACGCTTTCTTACCGCCGGCTTTTCTGGGCGTGTTGCAATCGCCGCATCGCATTCCGGCTACGACGATTTACACAGCCGCGTGGGATCAGCCCTCCATCCTGACGCAAAC
>SZPB01000036.1 GCA_030263535.1 Cytophagia bacterium CHB2 | reverse complement strand
CGCGGCGAGGTGTTTTATCCCATTGCCGCATTCAAGAAGCTGAACGAGCAGCGCATCAAAGCGGGCGAGCCGGCATTCATCAATCCGCGCAATTCGGCCTCGGGATCGTTGCGGCAACTCGATCCCAAACTCACGGCCGAGCGGCCGTTGGACATGTTCGTCTACGGCCTGGGCCAGGTGGTGGGATTCGAGTTCGAGTCGCAGTGGCAGGCGTTGCAGATGTTCAAAAAATGGGGTTTCAAAGTCAATGATCTGCCCAAGCTCTGCCGCGGCGTCGAGGAAGTGTTGCAGCACTATCGCTACATCGGACAACTGCGGCCGACGTTGCCATATGAGATCGACGGCTCGGTGATCAAAGTGAATTCGTTCGCCTTGCAGCGCGCTGCCGGCATGCGCACGCGCAGTCCGCGCTGGGCCGTGGCTTACAAATACGAGGCCCAGCAGGAAAGCACGCAGATTCTCAACATTGAAGTGCAAGTGGGGCGCACGGGCACAATTACGCCGGTGGCGATCATGCAGCCCATCAAAGTCGGCGGTGTCACCGTGAGCCGCGCCACGCTGCACAATGAAGACGAGATCGAGCGTCTCGATGTGAGAATCAAGGATTGGGTGATTATTCAGCGCGCGGGCGATGTCATTCCCGAAGTCGTGAAAGTCATCAAGGAAAAACGCCCCAAGAACGCCAAGAAATTCAAATTTCCAACCAAGTGCCCGGTATGCGGCGAGCCGGTGATCCGATTGGAAGGCGAGGTGGCGCATCGTTGCCAAAATATTAGTTGTCCCGCGCAGTTGAAAGAAGGCATTCGCCATTTTGCCTCGAAGCTGGCGATGAACATCGACGGTTTGGGCGAGAAGTTGATCGATCAAATGGTTGATAAAGGGCTTGTGAAAAGCTGTGCAGATTTGTATTTTCTCAAGCCGCAACAACTCGCCGAGTTGGAGCGCATGGCGGAAAAGTCGGCGCAGAACATCATCGCGGCCATCGACAAGAGCCGCGAGGTGGCGCTTGATCGTTTTATTTATGCGCTCGGCATCCGCCACGTGGGTGAACACATGGCCCGCGTGTTGGCAAAAGAATTCGGTTCTTTGGAAACCTTGCAGCAAGCGGACGCAGAACGTTTGCAGCAGATTCACGAAGTCGGCCCGCAGGTGGCAGAAAGCGTTTCGAGTTTTTTTAAAGAAAAGAAGAATCTTGCCACGATTCAGCGTTTGCAAAAAGGCGGCGTGAAGATTCGCGCCAGCGCCAAGCCCAAGCAGGCGGATCCCAATTTTGCCGGCAAGACGTTTGTGTTCACCGGCGCGCTGGAAAAATTCACGCGCGACGAGGCGGAACGCATGGTGGATGAGCGCGGCGGCCGGGCCTCGGGCTCGGTGAGCAAGAAAACCGATTACGTCGTGGCCGGGCCGGGCGCCGGGTCAAAGCTCGACAAAGCGCGCGAGTTGAGAGTGAAAGTCATTTCAGAAGATGATTTTTTGAAAATGGTTGGATGATCGGTTAACAAGCGGGGTGGCAAGTGGAGCAAGACGGCCCGTGGAAAGAGGCATTGGAAGATTTGTTCGAAGACTTTGTGGCGTTCTTCTTTCCGCAGGTTCATCGCGATATTGATTTCACCAAAGGTTATGAGTTCCTTGACAGCGAGTTGCAGCAAATCATCACCGGCAGTGCGACAGGCAAGCGCATCGTTGACAAACTGGTGAAGGTCTACCTGGTTGACGGCTCCGAAAAATGGCTGTTGATTCACATCGAGATTCAAGGCTATGAGCAAACGGAATTTCCGGAGCGCATGTTCGTTTACAACTATCGCATCTTCGACAAGTTTCAGCAGGAAGTGGTCAGTCTGGCGCTGCTGACGGATGAGAATCCTAAGTTTCGTCCGGATCAGTATCATCGTTTGCGCTGGGGATTCGAATTGTTGTGCCGTTATCCTCTGGTGAAAGTAATTGACTATCGTGAACGCTGGGTTGAGCTGGAAACAAGCTCGCAGCCATTTGCCATGGTTGTTATGGCTTTTTTGAAAACTCTGGACACGGCAGGAAACGTTAAAGAACGATACACCTGAAAAAAGCGTTTCTTGCTGGAGCTTTACGAGCGCGGCATGAGCCGGGAGACACTGCTCAAAATTTACAGATTTGTCGACTGGATCATGCGATTACCAGAGGAGATGGACATGGAAATTACTGAAGAAATCAAAAGCAGAGAGGAGAATAGGGCAATGTCTTATATCACGACGGCTGAACAGATCGGCTTGAAAAAAGGTCTTGAACAAGGTCTCGAACAAGGCCTTGAGCGAGGTTTATCCCAGGGCATCGCTGCCATTGTCGATCTCAAATTTGGCGAGGCCGGCCAGTATCTCAGCGCCCGCGCGCATCAAATCAAGGAAGCCCGGAAGCTGGAACAGCTTCTTGAAAAGCTGAAGCGCGTACAGACTTTATCCGAAGCGGAGAAGCTAGTTGATGAGTTGCAAGCGGCAACCTGCTGAAGCATTGCAGGGACGAAGTGAAGAATACCTGAAAGTTTTCGAGGAACGCAGTTGCTTACATCACAACTTTATCTGATGGAAAGGAGAGTCCCATGTCTGAAAACCGTGGATTTTTGAAAGGCTTGCTGGCCGGCGGACTGATCGGCGCGGCATTTGCGTTGTTGTATGCTCCCAAAACGGGCCGCGAGACGCGTGAAGACCTCAAACGTAAGTCGCGCGAATTGTATGACGAGGCCGACACCTATTTGGGCGATGTGAAAGAGCGCGCCGCCAAAGTGGTTGAAGACGGCAAGCATCAGGCCGAGCTTTTGCGCCAGCAAGCGGACGCCAAATTACGTGAAGCCCGCGCCAAAGCGGATCAACTGATTTCGCTCGGCAAACAAAAAGCCGGCAATTTGTCGGATGAAGCGGAGCATCGGCTGGCGGATGTCAAAGCCCAGGCGCAAAGCATCATCGATGAGGGCAAGAAGCGCTTCGGACGCAAGGATAAAGCCGGCGATGTGAACCCCGCCGACGAACAATCGTTGAGCTGACTTTTTTCGCGATCATATCATCAAAGGTGAGGAGTGCATGGAATTGATCATGGCCATCAGCGTTGCCATCATTGCCTTGTGCATGATCGGCATCGCGCTGGCGGCGACGTCTCTATTGTTGCGCGCTCGCAAGCTCGTGGCGGAATTGGAAAAGCTGGCAGAAACGGTGCGCATGCACTTGCCACCTTTGATGCATGATGTCACGCAAATCAGCTCGGATGTGCGCAGCATTGTGCGAAACGTCGAGCGCGAAATACCCAAATTGCAGGATACCGTCAGTTCGATTCGCGATACCGCGCGTGAAGTGCATCAACTCGAGCAGATGATCCGTCTGCGCGTGCAGCGGCCGTTGCTCGAAGTATCCGGGTTGATCGGCAGTGTGCTGGGCGGCGTTTACAAGCTCGGCAGCAAGTTTATTCGACGTAAGAAATAGGACCATTACTTTTCAAGGACAGAAAGATGCAATCTTCGGAGTTGGATCGCCGGTTGCAGATCGTGCGTGAAATCGCGGTCGCAGCCGGCGAAGTCGCGTTGCAGTTTTACGATGAAAAAATTCAAATCGAATGGAAGTCGGCGGGGAATCCGGTAACCGCCGCTGATCACGCGGCCAATGAAACGATATTGGCGCAACTGCATCAGCATTTCAGCGGCGAAGCAGTGTTATCGGAAGAATCGCAAGACGACATGAGCCGTCTCGGCAAGGATTTGGTCTGGGTCGTCGATCCGCTTGACGGGACGAAAGAGTTCATCAAGCGCAACGGCGAATTTTCCGTGATGATCGGCCTGGTGGAAAACGGGCGCGCCACGCTCGGCGTGGTTAGCCAGCCGGCGGCGGCAAAGGTTTATTTTGGCGCGGCCGGTTTGGGCGCATGGTTCGCGGCTGCAAACGGCATGCATACGTTGCGTGTTTCCGATCTGCGTGAGCCGGCGCGTTTGCGCATGGTGGCAAGCCGTTCGCATTTCGATGCGCGCGTCGATCGCGTGCGCAAGCGCCTCGGCATCCATGAAATTCGCCACTCGGGCAGCGTCGGCCTGAAATGCGCCCTGATTGCCGCGGGCGAATGTGAAGTCTACATTCATCCCAGTTCGAAAGTCAATATGTGGGATAGCTGCGGGCCGGCGGCGATTCTGACGGCGGCGGGCGGCGTGATGACGGATTTGCGCGGCGAGCCTTTGAATTACACCGCCGTGGAAGTCAGGCATCGCCAGGGGCTGGTGGCAACCCACGGCCGTTTGCACGAACAAGTGATTCAGGCAATTCGCGATGAACATGTTACTGCCGAATAAAACGGCTGGCGCGCCGCATGTGATGGCCGCGGTGAACGACTTGTTTCTGCGCAGCAAGATCACCGCGGTGGCGCAGGCGGCAAAAGTCGACCTCAACGTCTTTGGCGATTTTAACCGTTTGCGGGCGCAGCTTTCTGACACGCCGGCGTTGGTGTTAATCAATCTTGGCGAGCTTTCACCGCAGGACGTTCCGCTTTTAGCGGAATTGCTGCAAGCTGGCCATCGTGTGATTGGATTCCTGAGTCATGTCGAAGTCGATCTGGCGCGGGTTGTGCGTGCGACTGGTTGCGAGGTGATGCCGCGGTCACAGTTTTTCGAGCGCTTACCGGAAATATTACTGGAGCATGCAAACGCCGGAGCGGGGCATTAAACGAGACCCGAAAACATTTCGGCTCTGTGAATACCCTCGATCTTAACGTAGGCTGAGCTTGTCGAAGCCGAGCTTGTCGAAGCCGAGCTTGTCGAAGCCGAGCTTGTCGAAGCCGAGCTTGTCGAAAACCTGCACTCGCTTCGGCAGCCTTCACTTCAGTGGTTTTCATATAGCCCGATTGCAAGCAGACCTCGGATAACCTGCCTTTCTCATCCTGCATTTGAAATTAGCCAAGAGAAACGTTCTTGCACCGTTTTTTGCCATGGATGAACCGGTCGCGATTCCCGCGTGGCGGTTTCACCCTTTTTCTCATACCTGAAATTTTTGTGCTACGCCAACGAATATGCCTGTTTTGGGTGACGCTCGCCCTGGCGCACGCCGGGTTTGGCCTCGAATTTTGCCTGGCGCAGGATGATTATCGCATCAAGGAATTCAAACTGGAAGGCGTTGAGCAGGTTTCGCAAGCCGAATTGCGCGAAGCATTGGCAACCAAAAGCCTTTCGTGGGTCAATCAATTGGCGCCCTGGAAAGACGCGCCGTTGTTCAATAGTTATGAATTTCAACTGGATCTCCTGCGCATTCCCAAGTTCTATCGCCTGCAAGGGTTTTATCGCGCGCGCGTCATCGACCACAAGCTTGACGTTGACGACGGCAAGCAGGAAATTCGTGTGCGCGTCACGATCGAAGAAAACGAACCGTTACGCCTGGCGCAAATTTCATTCGTGCCGGCGGATTCCAACAATTTGACCCACCTGTGGCCTGATCTTCACAAGGCGCTCGACCTTGAAGTCGGCGATATCGCCGCTGACGGCGCAATCAGCCGCAACCGTCTTGCCCTGTTCAATCGTTTCGCTGATCAAGGCTATCCCTTTGCCGAAATAACGCCGCAACTTCATCCCGCTGTGGATAATCTGACGGCAAAGCTGATTTTTAAAATCAATCCCCAAAAGTGGTGTACATTCGGCAAAATTGAAATTCAGGGCCAACATTATTATCCCTCGCGCGTAATCCGTAAGGAACTTTCATTCAAAGAAGGCGAACGCTTTAACCAGAGCAAATTGCTGGAATCGCAACAGCGCATTTATTTATTGGAACTGTTTCAGTCCGTGCAAATTCGCGGCGTGCCGGTTGACGAGCAGAGCAGCGCTGTGCCCATCGAAGTTCGGGTGAGAGAAGCGCCTCGTTACACGCTCAAATTGGGCGGGGGATTTGGCACGGAAGATCGCTTTCGTACAACCGTCAACTGGCAACGGCGGAATTTTTTGGGTGATGCGCGACGCATGCAAGTGGAAGCCAAATATTCCGATCTTGAACCGGGACGTTTTCAAATCACGCTGTTTCAACCGCACATCCCCGATGCCAAAACGTCTCTGCAATTCAGCCCCTATTATCAGCGTCAAGTCGAAAAATCGAGGGATGAAGCAGGCGAGCGGCGCGTCGTTTTTGACTTGCGGCGCGCGGGCGCCGAGGCCTTAATGCGCCGTCGTCTCGGACGTTTCAGCAGCGGTTATGTCCGTTATCGTCCTGAGCGAGTCGAAATTGCAGCCATGAATGATTCAACCAACGGCATCCGGCGCACGGGACGCTCGACGCTCACCCTGGGTATGTCGGGCAATACCAGTGAGCCGTTGTTTTCTCCACGCCGGGGTTATTTTCGTTCGCTCGAAGTGAATTGGGGGAATTTGTTTTTAAAGGATAAGCCGTATTGGCGCGCGACCGCGGAATACCGCACCTACACCCGCCTCTCGCAGCCCGTGATTTTGGCAACGCGCATGCGCATCGGCAGTTTGTTTTTGCCGCCGGAAATCACCGAGGCCGAAGTGCCGGACGAGCTTTATTATGCCGGCGGCAGCACGTCCGTGCGCGGTTGGCGCCGGCTTCGCTTGGGGCCGATCGACAACAATGATGTACCGAGCGGCGGGCGCAGCATATTGGAGGGGAACCTCGAGTTGCGGCTGCCTTTGTGGAAGACTCTGGGCATGGTTCTCTTCACCGACGCCGGTAACGTTTGGCGTTCCAGCGCCACGTTTCCTTTGGATGATCTGCATTATGCCGCAGGCTGGGGTTTGCGGTTGGATACGCCCATCGGGCCGGGGCGAATCGATTTCGCGTGGAAGCTCAACCGGCAAGTAGAAGCGGAGAAACGCTTTGAATTTCATTTGAGCATCGGGCAGGCATTTTGAATAAACGAAGCGCCGGAAATCTTTACGCACGCCGTCCGTGCTGAGAAGAACGTGCAAAGGCCAGCCTTGAAATCAAGTGTTTGAAAGCCGGCCTTTGTTGGATTTATTCGCGCAGGAGAACGCGAGTTGTAATAGTTTTACACGGCTATCCGGTACTCGCCTCTCCCACCTGAATTTGGCGGCGCAGATCAGCCCTCCATGTAAGTATATCCCTCAAAGCCGTTACGATACATTTCAAGCACGTGGCGCGATTCGTGTATCGAGCATTTGCCCTCGCGCACTGCGCGCTCGACGCTTTCGCGAAAGCGGTTGACGAGATCGTCCTTCTTCTGCTGCACATAACCCAGCACCTCGGCCACCGTGTCGCCGTATTCGACATGCTCGATTTTGTAAGTATGCTCGTCGCCGTCGAGCGTCACGTGTACGGCATTGTTGTCGCCGAACAGATTGTGCAAATCGCCGAGAATCTCCTGATAAGCGCCGACGAGAAAGATGCCGATGAGATACTCTTCACTTTCATGCAGCGGATGCAGCGGCAACACATCTTTAACGTCGCGCAAATCAATGAAGCGATCGATGCAGCCGTCGGAATCGCAGGTGATGTCGGCCAGCACGGCGGATTGCGTTGGATTTTCATGCAGGCGGTGAATCGGCATGATCGGGAAAACCTGATCGATCGCCCAGGCATCGGGCAGCGATTGAAACAGCGAGAAATTGCAAAAGTAAATATCCGCCAGAGCTTTGTCCAATCCCTCCAATTCATCCGGAATATAGTCCCAATCCTTGGCCAGGCGCTGAATCTTGTGATTGGCCGCGCGATAAACCGCTTCGGCGTAGGCGCGCCAGTGCAGATTGAGATAACCGAGATTGAACATGTTTAAGATCTGCTCGCGCGCATGTTGAATGTCGTGATAGGCTTCCTGATAATTTTTCCGGCTCAGGCTTTGATAGGAATCCCACAACTCGACCACCAGCGGCGGGGCGTCAACCGGTTTTTGCGGTTCGATCGGCTGTGACGCAATCGCGCCCAACACGTTGAATACCAACACAGAATGATGCGCCGTGATGGCGCGTCCGGATTCGCTTACAATGATGGGATGCGGTACGTTGGCCTCGTCGCACGTCGTCATGATTTGATAGACGACGTCGTTGGCATATTCCTGCAACGAGTAATTGGCGGAGGCGGAGAAATTCGTGCGCGAGCCGTCATAATCCACCGCCAGGCCGCCGCCGACATCGAAATACGTCAACGCCGCGCCAAGCTTTTTGATTTCGACGTAATAGCGGCCGGCTTCGCGCAGCGCGTCTTTGATATTTCGAATGGCGGTGATTTGGCTCCCGAGATGATAGTGCAGCAACTGCAAACAATCGAGCATGTTTTGGGATTTGAGCTTGTCCACCGTCTGCAAAATTTCCACCGGCCCTAATCCGAATTTTGAGCGATCGCCGCCTGAGGCTTCCCAGCGGCCCGCGCCTTTGGTGGAAAGCCGGATGCGCAGCCCGATGGCCGGCTTCACGTTCATGCGCTCCGCGATTTTGATGATCAAATCAACTTCATTGAACTTTTCCACGACGAGCACAACATTCTTGCCCACTTTGCGCGCCAACAAGCCCAGCTCGATGAACTCCTCGTCTTTGTAGCCGTTGCACACGATCAACGCCTCGGGATCATCGATCAATGCCATGGTCGTCAATAATTCTGGTTTCGAGCCGGCTTCCAGGCCGTAATGAAACGGCCGCCCTGCGTCCACGATGGTGGAGACGACGTGTTTCTGCTGGTTGACTTTGATGGGATAGACGCCGCGATAAACCGATTGATACTTGTATTCTTCGATGGCATTTTGAAAGCTTGTACACAGGTCGCGCACACGCGTGCGCAGAACATCGGAGAAGCGCACCAACAGCGGCAGTTGGATGCCGCGTTGTTGAATCTCGTCAACCAGGATTTTGAGATCGATCGCGCGTCCCGTGTCGCCGTTGGGATGCACTACCACGTGGCCGTTTTCATTCACGGCAAAAAAATTTGCGCCCCATTGCGCGATGTTGTATGCTTCGATGGAATCTTGAATTTTCCAGACCGACACGTTGCCCTCATGATGGTTTAAGTTAGATGTATTTGCTGACGAATTTCAGATAACCCTGCCGCCCGCCTTCTTTTGTCCAAAACTGCACGGATTTGTGAATACGTTTAAGACAAGCAATGATTTCATCCAGTGTATTGTTCGGCGACGCAATTTTTTCGCCCTCCTGGGTTTCAAACGTGTTGCGCCCCAAACGCCAGTCACACATGTTTTTGGCTGCCTGCACGACCAGATTCGCACGATCGGAGAGATTGGTGTAAGGCTGATAGCGTTTTGCCGCTTCCGCTACATATTGGCGCGTCAATGCCTGAACGGCATCGGCGATATCATAATCCGTCAACTCCGGATGGTCACGATACACGCTCACGATCGCAAACTCAATGTTTTGCAATACATCTTGATATTTTTCTTCGAATCGCATGACCAAGCTCCTCAGCCAAAATATTTGCTCAATCCACTGCGCGCAGTTGAAGGGAATTTTGCAACCGGCGCGGAGTCTACAAAAGTTATTTTTGATTATCAAGCCTCAATGTGTTTACGGACAAAATTTTTGGCAAAAATCGAACGGCCTCTAAAAATTTGCCGCCGGCATGAAGTTGAGAAAACTCTTGCGGTTCTAGGTGTTGCGCCTTATGTTTTGTCGGCGCTTGCGCCATGAGAATCCGGTAGCCTTTTCAGAAAAGATGAGCGGCGCGACTAGCAGCCGATTTATTGCAATATTCTATTAGAATCTTATGAGATTCTCTCCCGATTCTCGCAAATACAAGTTAGGCTTTGCATTATCGAATATGAGGAAATTGCATGAGCGCGTTGACTGTCATTATCCCCGCATCCCCTTCCAGCCAATTCAATGAAACATTACAACAGTTCTCGGTCGCCGATTCTGTAAAAAAGATTCTGTTGCTGCACGGCGGTGGAGAGATTCCGGACCACGCTAAATGTGAAGGGCTGCGTGTGACCGGATGGCATTCCGGCAAGACGCTGAACGCGGTGTTCAAGAGTATCAAAACACCGTATGCGCTATTGGTTTTGCCTGCGGCTGAGATTCAACTTGGCCAGCGTGCTTTGGAAAGACTTTTGACAGCAGCGGAGAGCACCCGCGCTGGGATGGTGTACGCGGATTTTTTTGAGATCAAAAATGGCGAACGCAGTGAACACCCGGTGAACGACTACCAAATCGGCAGCGTGCGCGACAATTTCGATTTTGGCAGCGTGTTGCTTTTCAACATGGCGGCGGTGCGCGCCAGTTTAAAAAAATACGGCGCCATTGCCAGCGTCGAATTCGCCGGGCTGTATGATTTACGCTTGAAACTCTCGCTGCAGCACGAGCTGTTTCACATTCAGGAATTTCTTTACACGAAAACTGAGGCCGATGTCCGTTTGAGCGGCGAGAAGCATTTTGATTACGTCGATCCGCGCAACCGCGCCGTGCAAGTGGAGATGGAGAAAGTTGCGACACAGCATCTCAAGCGTCTCGGCGCTTATCTGCCGCCGCGCTTCAAGAAAGTTCCCAAGCCTTTGCATGATTTTCCGGTGACGGCGAGTGTCATCATTCCCGTGCGCAACCGCGCGCGCACTATTGCCGACGCTGTTCTCAGCGCGCTCAATCAACAGACGGATTTTTCCTTTAACGTCATTGTCGTCGACAATCACTCCACCGACGGCACGACGGAGAAATTGCAAGAACTCTCGGCGCAGCATTCAACTCTGATACATATCATTCCGCAGCGCCATGATCTTGGCATCGGCGGCTGCTGGAATGAAGCAGTCGCCTCTGAGCATTGCGGCAGATATTCCGTGCAGCTCGATTCCGACGACATCTACAGCGGGCCGGACACGCTGCAAAAAATTGTCAATGAATTTCGCAGCGGGAATTACGCCATGGTCATTGGCTCGTACCGGCTGGTGAATATGAATCTCGAAGAAATTCCGCCCGGCCTGATCGATCACCGCGAATGGACACCGGCCAACGGCCGCAACAACGCGCTACGCATCAACGGCCTGGGCGCGCCGCGCGCCTTTGACACCGCCTTGCTGCGTGAAGCCGGCCTTCCCAATGTGAGCTACGGCGAGGATTATGCCGTGGCCCTGCGGCTATCGCGAGAGTATCAAATCGGCCGCATTTACGATTGCGTTTATCTTTGCCGGCGCTGGGAGGGCAACACTGATGCAGCGTTGCCTATCGACAAGATCAATCGCAATGATTATTACAAAGACAAGATCCGCACCATGGAAATACTGGCGCGGCAACAAAGCGCTCGCTCGCGCAGGTAGCCGGCGCTTTGCAGAAGCCCAGATGAGTCCGAATCTTTCGCGGTAGCATCTTTTGCAGGAGAGTCATTTTGCAGTCCAGCCGATTTTTCGCCTATTACGATCCTTCACAAAATCCGCCTTCGCTGTCACAGTTGGCGCTGGATTTACTCGAACAGCAAAAAGCTGCGTGGCCGCAGCTTGCCGAGGGTTATCGCGCCCTCGACTCCGTGCGCGTGCGCGAGCTGCACGCTGAAGGTTTTGTCGTGCGCTTGCAGTTTAATCCGCAACGCGCGATCAGCAGCGGCGCTAGAGTCGATGCTCAATCCATTCAAGCGCGGCCGTGCTTTCTCTGTGAAAAAAATCTGCCCGGCCAGCAAAAGGGCGTCGGCTATCGCGATGACTATCTCGTGTTGTGCAACCCGGCCCCGATCTTCGCACAGCATTATACCATTGCGCATGTGCAGCATCGGCCGCAAGCCATCGACGGAAGTATTGAAATCCTATTGAACCTGGCGCGGGAGTTCAGTCCGCAGTTCAGCGTGTTTTATAACGGCCCGCGCTGCGGTGCTTCGGCGCCTGATCATTTGCACTTTCAAGCGTGTCCCTCGCACGTCATTCCTGTGGAAACACAAATCCTCGAATCGGGACGCAACGTGCTGGCAAAAAACTTGCCTGGTGTCACGCTGCACACAAGCCAGGAATTGGGACGGGAAATCCTGCTGCTCACCGGCGGTGACGAAAGCGCGATGATGGCGGCGCTGGCGCGTACGATCAACGCCATGAACCACGTCATGGGCGGCAATGACGAACCGATGATGAATATCATCTGCACATTTCGCGACCGCCTTTACCGGGCGATCATCTTTCCACGGCGCAAGCATCGCCCGGAGGTTTATTTTCAAGAAGGTGATGACAGAATTCTGGTCAGCCCGGCCTCGGTTGACATGGGCGGATTGATCATCACGCCAATCGAAAAGGATTTTGTGCGCCTCGATGCAGAACAGATTGCGAACATTTATCGCGAAGTATCCATCACTTCCGAAATCACCCAACAAATTATCGAGTCGCTATGATCACTTCAGAACCGCACATCAAAGTCGGCATCCTCACGCGGCGCCGCGAAGTCCGCGGCCGTTTCAACGGAGAATTTCAAATCAGCGGAAGTCTGCCGGTTGCCGGCGCCTGGCATGCGCGCGTGGAAAATGACGCCATCGTACTCGCGAATGAAGCGGGAGAGGAACTGCTGCGCGCACCGGAAATATATGCCCTCCATCTTCAATCCTCCATCTTCGTGCTGCATGAGGTCACCATCGGCATCGACTTTCACTGGGAACGAAAAGAAGCGCAGACATTTCAGGGCGATTTGCGGCTGGTGTTGGACAAAGACGGCACGCTGACCGCCCTCAACGAGATTTCCGTTGAAGATTATCTGGCGAGTGTGATCTCCTCGGAGATGAGCGCCACTGCGCCCGTGGAGTTGCTGAAAGCGCATGCCATCACCTCGCGGAGCTGGCTGGTGGCGATGCTGGAGCGCGAAAAGAAAGAACAGCAACGCGGACGGCCTAGCCAGCGCACGCTCGAAAAACCAGGCGAGCTGATTCGCTGGTACGATCGCGAAGATCACGATCGGTTCGACGTCTGCGCCGACGATCATTGCCAGCGCTATCAAGGCGTGACTAAAATTATCTCAGCCGCTGCGGCGGAAGCGGTACGCGCCACGCGCGGCGTTTTTCTTGTTTATAATAATGAAATCTGTGATGCGCGCTTCTCCAAAGCCTGCGGCGGTTTGAGCGAGAATTTCGAAAACGCCTGGGAAGACACGCCCATTGCGTACTTGTCCTGCGTTTCGGATGCGAGGCAGGAACATGCGCCGCTGCGCACCGAAGCAGAAGCCGAGGCCTGGATCTTGTCCAATCCCGAAGCCTTTTGCAACACCACCGACGGCAAAATTCTCCAGCAAGTTTTGCCTTCTTTCGATCAAGAGACAACGGACTTCTTTCGCTGGACCGTGACTTATAATCGCGAGGAGCTGGAAGAAATTCTGCGAGCGAAATCCGGAATAGATTTCGGCAGTCTGCAAAACCTTGTGCCCGTGCAACGCGGACCCTCGGGAAGAATTATCAAATTGAAAATCATTGGCACGAAGAAGACCTTGATCGTGGGAAAGGAATTGGAAATCCGGCGCTGGCTTTCCCAAAGTCATCTTTACAGTTCTGCATTCGTCGTGCGGACTGCAGGAGGCACAGCTGGCCTCCCAACCCATTTCACGCTGCATGGCGCGGGCTGGGGGCACGGCGTCGGGTTTTGCCAGATCGGCGCGGCGATCATGGCGACCAAAGGCTACAAAGCGGAAGAAATTGTCCGGCATTATTTCCGCGGCGCAGAACTCAAAACACTTTATTGAAAAGTACCAAAGCAAAGGAGAGCGGCATGAACAGTTATCGATTTCTTGCAAGAAAGGCGATCCGTTGTTTGTCTGCGCTTTTCGTGATGATTGCTGTCAATGCTTTCGCGCAAGAGGCCAAAACCACTGCCGAAGCAACGCCGGCAAAATGGACGCCCGCAGCCTCGATTCAGTACAAGCGCCTGACCGGTGCGACGCTTTCGCCTGACGGTAAGTGGATCGCCTACACCGTTTCCGAGCCCTTGATGGAAGGCGAGAAAAGCGAATTCCGCACACATATCTTTCTCGCGAGTGCGGATGGTAAAATCGATTTTCAATTCACGCAGGGCGACAAATCCTGCGCCAATCCGCAATGGTCGCCGGACGGCGCCTGGCTGGCGTTTCTTTCCTCGCGCGGCGGAGACAAAAACAATATCTGGCTCATTCGTCCGTACGGCGGCGAAGCCGAGAAGCTCACAGACGCCAAAAGCGGCGTGAACAGTTTTACCTGGTCGCCGGATGCGAAGCGCATCGCTTACACGATGAGCGATCCGCTTTCAGAGCAGGAGGAGAAGGATAATAAAGAAAAGCGCGACGCAATCGTCGTCGATGAAAATTTCAAATTCTCCCATCTCTATGCTGTTCCAGTCGAGAAGAATGCCGAAGGCAAGAGGCCGGCGCAGCGCTTGACTGTGGGCGAATTTCATGTCACGAGCTTTGATTGGTCGCCGGACGGTAAATGGCTGGCGTTTTCTCATCAAGCCACGCCGCGGGTGAATGATTGGCCGACGACCGTCCTCTCGCTTGTTCCTTCTGATAGCGGGGCGATCAAACCGCTTTTTGCGAAACCGTTTGCCACCAACCCCAATTTTTCGCCGGACGGCAAATGGATTGCGTTCTCACATGACGGCGGCGATACGCGCTGGGCGCAGCGGCGCGACATTTATATCATCCCCGCCAACGGCGGCGAGGCGCGCAAAGCCGGAGAAACGCATGACGATCAATCCGTGATTCAAGGCTGGTCAGCGGATGGCAAGGAAATTTTTTACACGGAAACCGAGCGAACCTCGCCGCGCGTGTTTGCGATGGCCGTGAATGGCGGCAAAACGCGGCCGCTCACCACCGGCAGTGGTTTCTTTGGCGGCGTGTCTTTCAGCAAAGATACGAAGACCATGGCTGTGATTCATCAAACGCCGGAGCAGGCGCCGCAGGTAATTCTCTCGCCGACGCAAAAATTTACTCCTGCAAAAATCACCAATGTCAATCGTGATTTCCCGGCATTGCCCATGGGCCGCACGGAAGTGATCACATGGAAATCCAAAGATGGGAAAGAGATCGAGGGGATGTTGACCTATCCGGTCAGTTATTCCGCGAGCCGGAAATATCCTTTGATTTTGAACATTCACGGCGGGCCGGCAGGCGTTTTCACAGAATCGTTCACCGCCGCTTCGTCGATCTATCCGATTCAAGCGTTGGCCGCGGCTGACTACATTGTGCTGCGGCCGAATCCGCGCGGCAGCAGCGGTTACGGCGTGGATTTTCGCCGCGCCAACATCAACGATTGGGGTTTCGGCGATTATGATGACAACATGGCGGGTGTTGATCTTTTGATCGAGAAAGGCGTGGTGCATCCTGATAGCCTGGGCGTGTGCGGCTGGAGTTATGGCGGCTACATGACGTCGTTCATCATCACGCGCACGAAGCGTTTCAAAGCCGCCTCCGTCGGTGCGGGCGTGACCAATCTCATGAGCTTCACCGGCACGGCGGACATCCCGGCTTTTCTGCCGGATTACTTTAACGGCCAGCCGTGGGATAATTTAGACGTCTACCAAAAGCATTCTGCCATGTTTAATGTGAAAGGCGTGTCAACGCCGACATTGATTTTGCACGGCGAGAAAGATTTGCGCGTGCCGCTGTCGCAGGGACAGGAGTTTTACAACGCGCTTAAACAGCAAGACTGCCCGGTGCAGATGGTGGTTTATCCGCGCACGCCGCACGGCCCGCAAGAGCCGAAGTTCATTCTCGACATCGGCAACCGCCTGCTCGATTGGTTCGAGCAGCATATTCGCCGGAAAAACGGCGGGCAGAAGACTTCATGAGTTGCTCGAGGTGACAAAAATCGAGGATAGAAGACTGAAGATGGAAAGCGTCAGATTTTCCACGTTCCAAGCTTCTATCCTCGAATCTCAATCATCGATTCTCAACTCTGTTCCTTCAGCGGTCTTCCGGCATTTTGCAACACGCATCAAGCTCGGCATAAGCCGTTGAATCACGCTTGACATTGTTGGCATCATACCCCGCCATGGCGATGGCATTTTCCAATGCCGCCAAATCAGCTTCCATCGCATCATAACTCACCGACGCGATTTTTGCATCCAAATCAACTTTTGCTGATTTTACTCCTTCCAATTCTTTTAATGCGCTTTCGATATTGGCCTGACAACTGCCGCATTGCACTGTTGGCACGTTGATTTTGGCCTCCGAGGTGCGCACCGGCTCTGCATTGCCGGCGGCCTGGCTTTGTTCAGATTCGCTGCAAGCCGTGAGTGCAAAACCAAGTGCGAGCGCGAGGAAAAGGCGTTTTACCATGACAGACTCCTTTTGGTATTGAATCAAAAGTGGTTGATTGAAAACTCTTATACGCAAAGCGGTGACCGATAGTCAAAGTTTCTGGTTGCGCAAGCGCAGCGCGTTCACGATTACCGAAACCGAGCTGAAGCTCATCGCCGCGCCGGCAATGATGGGGCTGAGCAACAATCCAAAGAACGGATAGAGCACGCCTGCGGCAATCGGAATGCCGAGGGAATTGTAGACAAATGCGAAGAAGAGATTTTGGCGGATGTTGCGCATCATCGCGCGGCTGAGATGTACAGCGCTGGCGAGGCCGCGCAGATCGCCTTTGACCAGCGTGATGCCCGCGCTTTCCATTGCCACATCCGTGCCCGTGCCCATCGCGATGCCGACATGCGCCGCGGCCAATGCCGGCGCGTCATTGATGCCGTCGCCTGCCATCGCCACAATGCGGCCCTGCTGCCGCAGTTGCTGAACGCGCTCGTGTTTGTGCTGTGGCTCCACGCCCGCATCTACTTCATCGATGCCGAGATTCTTCGCCACGGCCTCTGCTGTGCGTTGATTATCGCCGGTGAGCATGATGATTTTCAAGCCGAGCCGGTGCAATTCTGCAATGGCCTCGGGCGTTGAAGCTTTGATCGGATCGGCAATTGCGAGCAAGCCCGCGGCTTCGCCGTTGATTGCGACGAATACCACCGTATTGCCCTCGTATTGCAGTTGCGCTGCGCGTGCTTCGAGTGCCGCGAGTCCGCTCATGCCGCGCTGCTGCAAAAAAGCAAGCTTGCCAAGCGTGATTTCGCTGCCGTTGAATTTGCCGATCACGCCGCCGCCGGTGACCGAGGCGAAATCCGTTATTGCTTGTGGCTTCACGCCCCGTGCTTTTGCGCCTTGCACAATGGCGGCCGCCAGCGGATGCTCGCTGTTCTGTTCGAGGGACGCGGCCGCGGAAAGTAATTCACGCTCATCAAATCCCTCTACGACAGAAACGGCAACGAGACGCGGCCTGCCTTCGGTGAGCGTGCCGGTTTTGTCAACAACCAGCGTATCGACCTTCTCCATGATTTCGATGGCTTCGGCGTTGCGAATGAGCACCCCGGATTGCGCACCGCGGCCCACGCCGACCATCACCGACATCGGCGTGGCCAAACCCAAAGCACAGGGACATGCAATAATCAACACCGCAACGGCGTTGACAATGGCATGAGCCAGACGCGGTTCCGGGCCGAAGAAATACCACAGCAATGCAGTGATTACGGCAATGGCGACGACGGCGGGAACAAAATAGCCGGAAACTTTGTCGGCCAGCCCTTGAATCGGCGCGCGGCTGCGTTGCGCTTGCGCGACCATAGCGACGATTTGCGCCAGCAAAGTGTCACTGCCCACGCGCTGCGCCTGCATCACAAAGCTGCCGGTGCCATTGACCGTGCCACCGGTGACTTTGTCGCCGGCATTCTTTGCCACGGGAATCGGCTCGCCAGTGATCATTGATTCGTCCACGCTGCTGCGGCCTTCGAGCACGACACCATCAACCGGAATCTTTTCGCCCGGCCGCACGCGCAAGCGATCGCCTACCTGCACTGTTGCCAGCGGCACTTCGCGTTCATCGCCGTCCTGGATGAGATGCGCGGTCGGTGGCGTCAAATTGAGCAGGCTGCGAATGGCGTTGCCGGTACGGCTGCGCGCACGCAGTTCGAGCACTTGTCCGAGCAACACCAGCACGACAATCACTGCCGCGGCTTCGAAATAAATGTCCACACCGCCATTGTGCCGCATGGAATGTGGAAACAGATTTGGCAACAACATCGCAACAGCGCTAAAGACATAAGCCGCGCCCACGCCGATCGCGATCAGCGTGAACATGTTAAGGTGCCGTGTCACGATCGAGCGCCAGCCGCGTTTGAAGAACGGCCAGCCCGCCCACAACACCACCGGTGTGCTGAGGATGAATTGCGCCCAACGTGAAATACTCGCTGGTACCACGTTCAGCGCGGGAATCATATGCGCCATCGCCAGCAGAAAAACCGGCAGCGTGAGCGCCGCGCCAATCCAAAACCGGCGCGTCATGTCGCGCAGCTCCGCGTTTTCTTCTTCTGTGCCGGCAGCCACAGTCTTTGGCTCCAGCGCCATGCCGCAGATGGGGCAGTTCCCTGGCTCGTCCTGCTCGATTTCCGGGTGCATGGGGCAAGTGTAAATCGTTTTGCCTGCTGGCTGCCAGGCCAGATTCTTTTCCAATGCCATGCCGCACTTCGGGCAATCGCCGGGTTGGTCGCTTGTGATGCCCTCACACATTGGGCAGAAGTATTTCGCAGCGGAAGTGGGCGTTGTTGATGAAGCACCGTCCTCCGCGCAGCACGCGTGCGCGGCCGGCGCCGGCGGGTGCTGGCCGTGTCTGGTGTGGTGCGAAGGCGCGAGCGTGACAGGCTGTTTTGCGACCGCGAGGGGCCGTTGCAGGGTGATGACTTGTGGTGCAGGCGGCGCCAGAAATTTCTGCCGGCAATGCTCGCAGCAGAAATAATAGGTCTGCCCGTCACGTTCGGCGCGCAGGCTCGTTGCCTCATCTACCGTCATGCCGCAAATGGGATCTTTGGCCATGATTCAACCTTCCTTTTGATACTGAGCCGCACCTGCAATCCGGGCAGTCGTTCCGGATACCGACACGGCAGGTTTGCGTGAGCTGCTTTCTTGTTGCCTGCATTTACACTCACACAGACGCGCAAAGTAGTATCGGGTTACACTTCTTCCGTTCTCTTGTCAAGTCTCGCTTTGCCGCAGAGACCGTCCTTTCCACAAGTAATAGATCACCGGATAAACCGTCAGCTCCAGCAGCAGCGAAGTGAACAAACCGCCGACCATGGGCGCGGCGATGCGCTTCATCACGTCGGCGCCGGTGCCGGCGCTCCACATGATGGGCAGCAGGCCGACGAACGTGGTGCCGACGGTCATCACTTTCGGGCGAATGCGGCGCACTGCGCCTTCGTAAATCGCTTCGCGCAAATCGCTCAAGGTTCGCATCAATCCCTTCTTCTTGGAATTTTCGAATGCGACGTCGAGATACAACAGCATCACCACGCCGGTCTCGGCATCCAAACCGGCGAGCGCGATGATGCCCACCCACACGGCAATGCTGAAATTGTAATCGAGCAGATAGAGCAGCCAGATCGCGCCGACCAGCGAGAACGGCACCGCCAGAAAGACGATTAGTGTTTTAGTTACCGAGCGCGTGCTGAGATAGATGATCACAAAGATGATGAGAATCGTTACTGGAATGACGAACATGAGGCGTTGCTCGGCGCGCTGCAAGTACTCGAATTGTCCGCTCCACACGATGTTGTATCCCGCCGGCAGCTTGACGTTTTCCGCCACGGCATTCCTGGCCCTCTTCACGTAGGTACCGACGTCGATGTCTTTGATATCGACATACACCCAAACATTGGGCCGCGTGTCCTCGGTGCGAATCACCATCGGGCCTTTGTTGACGCTGATGGTCGTGAGCTGTCCGAGTGGAATTTGTTGGCCGGTTGGCGTTGCCACCAGCACGCGCTTGAGCGCCTCAATATTGTCTCGCAACTCGCGGCTGTAGCGCAGATTTACCGGATAGCGTTCGAGGCCTTCGACTGTGGTTGTCACCGCCATTCCGCCCAGCGCGGATTGAATGGTGTTGTGAATATCTTCGACCGTCAAACCGTAGCGCGCGGCTTCGTCGCGGTTGGTGTGAAAATCGACGTAATTGCCGCCGACCGCGCGTTCCGCAAAAGCGGAAAGTGTATTCGGGACTTGCTTGACCACGGCCTCGACTTCCTTGCCGAGGGCTTCCAGTGTCGGCAAATCCGGGCCGGAAATCTTGACGCCCACCGGCGTCTTGATGCCGGTTGACAGCATGTCGACGCGATTCTTGATCGGCATGGTCCACACGTTCGACAAGCCGGGAATTTTCAGCGCGGCGTCCATTTCATCGATGAGTTTGTCCACCGTCATGCCTGGCCGCCACTCGTTTTCCGGCTTGAGCATAATGGTGGTTTCAATCATGTCGAGGCCCGCCGGGTCAGTGGCGGTTTCGGCGCGGCCGATTTTGCCGTAGACGTGATGCACTTCCGGGAACTGGCGAATGATCTTGTCGGTCTGCTGCAAAATCTCGCGCGCTTTGGTGACGCTGATGCCGGGCAAAGTCGTCGGCATGTAGAGCAAATCGCCTTCATAGAGCGGCGGCATGAACTCGTCACCGATCTTCGAGAACGGATAAACCGTTACGGCGAGAATGAGCAGCGCTGCGGCGAGCACGGATTTCCGCCAACGCAACACGAAGTGCAGCACGGGATCGTAGAGTTTGATCAAAAACCGGCTGAGGGGATTCTTTTCCTCCGGCCGGATGCGGCCGCGAATCAAAAAGCCCATCAAAATCGGTACGATGGTAATCGCGAGAAACGCGGAAGCCGCCATCGCATAGGTTTTGGTGAAAGCCAGTGGTTTGAAGAGCCGGCCCTCTTGTTGCTGCAAAGCGAAGACGGGCAAAAACGAAACTGTCATCACCATCAAAGAATAGAACAGCGAGGGCCCGACTTCTTTGGAGGCATCGGCAATAATCGCCCAATGCTCTTTCTTGCCGGCATCGTGTTCGAGATGCTTGTGCGCGTTTTCGATCATGATGATCGCGGCGTCCACCATCGCGCCGATGGCAATGGCAATGCCGCCGAGCGACATGATGTTGGCGTTGATGCCTTGATAGTACATGATCAGAAACGAAATCAGCACCGCCGTGGGCAGGGTGAAAATCGCGACAAAACCGCTGCGCAGATGCAGCAGAAAGATCAGGCAGACGATGCCGACAACAGTGATTTCTTCGATCAGACTTTCGCGCAAGTTGGCAATGGCACGGTTGATCAATGCCGAGCGATCATATACAATTTCAATCTTGACATCTTCCGGCAAACCGGCTTGCAGCACTTCCAGCTTCTTCTTTACGCCGTCGATGACTTTCAGCGCGTTTTCGCCGTAGCGCATGACGATGATGCCGCTTACCGCCTCGCCTTCGCCGTTGAGCTCGCCGATGCCGCGGCGCATTTCCGGGCCGATTTGCACGTCGGCCACGTCGCGCAAATACACCGGTGTGCCGCTCATCTTGTCCACCATCAGCGGAATCTTCTTGATGTCGTCCAGGGACTTGAGATAACCGAGGCCGCGAATCATGAACTCCGTCTCGCTCATTTCGATGGTCTCGCCGCCGACGTCGTGGTTGCTCTTGCGGATCGCCATCATCACCATGTCGAGCGGAATGTTGTAGGCGAGCAGGCGATTGGGATCGACGGTGACTTGGTATTGCTTGACGAAGCCGCCGATGCTGGCAACTTCGGATACACCCTCCACCGCGCTCAATTCATATTTCAAATACCAATCTTGAATCGAGCGCAATTCCGCGAGATCACGCTTGTTGGAGGTGAGAGCATATTGAAAAACCCAACCGACGCCGGTGGCATCCGGTCCGAGCGCGGGCACCACGCCTTTGGGCAGGCGATTCGCCGCGTAGTTGAGATATTCGAGCACGCGCGAACGCGCCCAGTAAATATCGGTGCCGTCCTCGAAAATCACATAAACCAGCGAATAGCCGAAGAAGGAGTAACCGCGCACGACGGTCGAGCGCGGCACCGAGACCATCGCCGTCGTCAACGGATACGTCACCTGATCTTCCACAATGCGCGGCGACTGGCCATCGAACTTGGTGTAGATGATGACCTGCACGTCGCTCAAATCGGGAATGGCATCCACCGGCGTGTTGAGCATGGCATAGATGCCGCCGATGATCGCAAAGACGGTGAGCAAGACGACGAGAAATTTATTGCGGATGGACCAGTCTATTATTTTAGGTAGCATAAAAAGCTCCGTTGTTGGTTGCTGGCTGCTTGTTGCTGATGTTGAATTGGCCAATGGTCAGCAACGAGCAACCAGCAACTTTCATTTCATCTCCACCAACCTCATCCCACACTTCGGGCAATCGCCGGGTGCGTCCATGATCACTTCCGGGTGCATTTCGCAGGTATACTTTTTCGCGCCGGTTTCTTGAGTTTTTCCCAGATCAGGAGTCGAATGGTCAATGGCTTTGCTCTCTTCTTGCAGCGGTGTTGTCATCGACTGCCCGCCATGACCCGCATGGCTGCTGGTAAATTGTGCAATGGCCGTGCGCAAGTTGCTTTCGGAGTCGATCAAGAATTGTGAAGACACCACGAGTTGCTCACCCTCGTGCAGGCCATCGAGAATTTGCATGTAGCCTTCGGCAACCAAACCGGCTTTCACTTCGCGCACGTCGAAATAACCGCCGTCGCGCGCCACGATGGCAACGAGCCGTTCGCCGCTGCGGATGATGGCCTGCTCGGGCACGGCAATCGTTTCTTCACTCAAGTCAGATTTCAAGCGCACCGTCGCGAACATTTCGGGGCGCAGTTGAATCTCGCCGGCCGGGTTGGCAAATTCCAAACGGACTTTGGCGGTACGGCTTTCCATCGCCAGCATTGGATAGATGTAGGTGACTTTGCCGGTGAAGGTTTTTCCAGGAACAAAGGAAAGCTCCATTTCAGCCCGTTCGCCGGTTTTGATCCACGGCAGCTCGTATTCATAAACATCTGCCATCACCCACACCTTCGCGAGATCGACAATTTTGAAGAGATCCATGCCGGGCATGACCGCCGCGCCTTGCACGACCATTTTCTCCATCACGATGCCGTCAGCGGGAGAGTAGAAAGTCAGTGTGCGCCGCGGTTTGCCGCTCTTTTCCAGTTCCGCAATTTGCGCCTCCGTGACATCCCACAACTCCAAACGCCGGCGCGCGCTCTCGATCAAACTCGATGAACCGGCCAGCGTTTCCTGCAATTCGCTGCCACTCACAGCATTTTGATAGCGCAAGGCGAGAAGATATTCTTCCTGCGTTGAAACCAAGTCCGGTGAATAGAGTTCGAGCAGGGGCTGACCCTTTCTCACGGGCTGGCCGGTGACATTCACATAAAGCTTTTCCACCCAGCCCATGATTTTCGTATTCACGGCGTAGAGCCTGGTTTCATCCACTTCGATCTTGCCGGCGGCGCGAATGGTTTTGGCGAGCCGGCGCTTTTGCACCGCCTCGGTTTTAACGCCAATGTTTTGCACGACAGTGGGATCGATTTTGATCGCGCTGCCGGGCTGCTCTTCCTCTTCGCCTTCATAAACCGGCACCATGTCCATGCCGCAATCCGGCGCTTTCGCGGGTTTCGGCGAAGTGAGCCAGGGGTGCATCGGATCTTTGTAGTAGAGAATTTTGCGGTCTTTTTTCTCCGCCGTTGCCGGTCCACCGGGGGCTGCCATTTGCTCGGCCTTTTTTTCACAGCTCAGCAGAAAAATCGTGAGCAACAAAAGACATAAGCCAAATGAGAGTATTCGGGATTGCATGTTCTACCTCTTTGCAAAAATACAAATTCCTTTGAGGTAGTCCCCGCCCCTTGTGGGCGGTTGTCGAGAAAGAAAAAGCTGTGTTATCGACAGTGCCCCACAAGGGGGCAGGACTACTTATTTGTTGATCAACTCGATACCAACGACAAACTCCAACTCGGCCAGCCGCGTGCCGAAATCCGCCAGCGCCTGATGCGCGGCGAGTTTCAGATCGCGCTGCGTGCGCTGGCTGTCGAGCAGCATGAGAAAATCCACTTTGTTGTTTTCGTAAGCGGCGCGGCTGGCCAGCAGCGATTGCTCAGCTTGCGGCACGACGGTGTTTTGGAAAATCCGCACGCTGCGTCCCGCCTGCTCGACTTTGTAAAAGGCGCTTTCTACTTCGGCGCGTATCATGTTGCGCATCGATTGCAGACTCGCGGTGGCCATTTGATAATTGGCATCAGCCTCCTGCACGCGCAATTTTTCTTTGCGCCAAAAATAGAGCGGAACGTTGAATGAAACCATCGCGTCCCAATTCTGCATCTCCGGCATTTTGCGATGCGTGTAGCTCAACATGAAATTGGGAAAATACTCGCGGCGCGCCAGCTGCCCGGAAAGCTGGTACATGTCCGCCATTGCTTGCATGTTTTTCAATTCGGGGCGATGGGCATACGCCGTTTGCACCAGCGAATCCAAATTAAAAGAAAAATGATGTGGATCGAGATGCTCGTGAATCAACGGCACGTGGCTATCGCGTGGACGATCCAGCAGCGCGTTGAGCATCGCCACCATTGAACTGCGTTCCTGCGCCAACATCAGGCTGTCGTTGAACATCATCGAATACTCGGTTTGCGCTTTGATGATGTCCGGTTGTGATCCCATGCCGGTGGCGTATTTGACATTGGCAATCGCGATGAATTGTTTCATCAGCTCGCGGTTTTCGCGGTTGATTTCGAGATCGTAGTCGAGGTGAAAGAGCATGAAATACGTTTTCTTCACTTCGGTGAGCACTTTCAGCGTCACGAACTCGTGGTCTGCCGCCGACATCTCCGCTTCGCGGCGAGCCATGCCGGACATCAAGCCGAGTTTGCCGGGAAATTCAAACATCTGGCTGATGATGAGGGCGCGTTCGTTTCTAAAAGCGTTGCGCAACGGATACGGCGCGTACATCACTTGCAAGCCGATCTGCGGATCTTCGAGCGTGCCGGCGGGCTTGATGCGCGCCTGCATCGCCTGCCATTTTTTCTGCGCCGCACGAATCTCGGGATTGCGCGCGCGCGCCTCACGGAGAAGGGCGGCAAGGCTGACGGTTCCGCCATGATCGCCTTGCGCCAACGCTGCCCCGCTCATTCCGAGACCAAGCAGCAGGCAGAAGGTGAATTTGAGAGAGACTTCAGTTTTCATGGTTCTATTTGGATGAGAGATTCTGTTTCGCGGCTGCATGGTTTTGCCCGGCAACGTGAAGCCGTTGCCCGGTTTTGCCAGCCGCCGGCGGAGGTTGAAGAGCGTACTTGAAAATCGTCCAGAGAATTTTGTAACCTGCCAGCACCACACCTTTCACCGTACCCGAGACTTTCGAGACGCCGATGCGCTTGCGATAACGCACCGGAATCTCCTGAACGCGCAGGCCGGCGCGGGCTGCTTTTATCTGCATTTCCACCGTCCAGCCGTAATTGCGATCCTGCATGTTGAGGCGTTCCAACGCCGGCAGGGTGATGGCGCGAAATGGCCCAAGGTCAGTGTAGTGCGCGCCGAAGAACAGTTTCATGAGCTTGCACGCCAGCCATCCGCCGAAACGTTGCTGCGGCGTCAATGAACCCCGCTCGCGTTGACCGAGAATGCGAGAACCAATGACCATGTCAGCCTCTTCTGCGATGATCGGCGCAATCAGCGCCGGAATTTCTTCGGGATAGTCGCTGTAATCGCCATCGAGAAAGACAATTAGTTCGGCACCGCGCTGCTGTGCAGACAGAACCCCGGTGTGACACGCGGCGCCATAGCCGGCCTGCGGCTCATCCACCACGTGTGCTCCTGCGGCCCGCGCCACCTCAGCGGTGCGATCGCTGGAATTGTTGTTGGCAACGATGATCTCGCTCACCGGCGGCCTTGGGATTGCAGCGACGACAAGGCCGATCGAGCGTTCTTCGTTGAATGCCGGGATGACGACGGAGATTTTCATATTTGCCTCTGAGAACGGCGCGGTTTGCCAATACCGATTCTATAAACAAACTCGTTTCTGGTTTTGGCAAAGCACGCACAGGCAGCACTCGTTTGGCCGAGTACGCGTGAATGTATGGAATTGACAGGGAATTAAATAAATCAAAGGCGGAGGTGAAGGCGGACTCCACCCTTGACAGTGTGTTCAAATGAGCAGGAGGGCGGACAATTTGTAGCGTTGGCTGGAGGTCAGCAAGGCATTACAGGCATAAAAATCTGGTGAGATATTTATGGAGCAATACTCCAAAGCGTCATCGTCAGTAAAGGTCTGCAGCGCAAGATCAAGCGCCGCGCGCAATGATTTGTGGCCGGGCGTAGGAATTTGAGCAACGTTGCTTGCTGGCGCTTCCGTTTCTTCCGTGCAACACAACAAGCGCCGCGGCGATTTGCTGGCGCAACAGGAGTTGGAGGCCGCGCCTTGTGTTTCAACTGGACAGCACGATGATGCGCTCGGCGCTGGGTTTGCGGGCATCAACGTTTGCAGCACACTCGCGGCAAGAAATGCGATGAAGATTTTTTTGAAATGACGCACGGCGGTTCGCTTACTCATAAATCTTTTATCATATAACGAGGAGCGGTTGCGTTTCATTAGGAATTATTCAAAATGAACACGCATGACTGTTGCAAAATCTATAAGTTTTGGAGTGAATTGCAAGAGATTTTGTCCTAAATTTAGTTGAAATTTTTCTGATGGCTCCTATCTTGAAGGCAGACAACCACATAATCAGGAGCCCTTGTGAAAAACAAGAAATCTG
>SZPB01000035.1 GCA_030263535.1 Cytophagia bacterium CHB2 | reverse complement strand
ACAGCTTTGCTTGCAATGAAACCGGTAGTTCACAAACTTCATCGAGAAAAAACGTGCCGCCGTTGGCGAACTCCAACAAGCCCGGCTTGCGCTGGGTGGCGCCGGTGAACGCGCCTTTTTCATAGCCGAACAACTCGGCCTCGAACAGGGTTTCCGGAAAGGCGCTACAATTCACCGGCACAAAGGCCTGCTGCCGGCGCGCACTGCGGCCGTGAATGCTGCGCGCAATCAGCTCTTTGCCGGTGCCGCTTTCACCGGTGATCAAAACATTAATATCGGTCGAGGCGACATTCTCGATCAGCTCAAAAACCCGCTGCATGGCCGCGCTTTCGCCGATAATCGTGTCAAAGCGAGTTTTGCCCATGGAACTTGAAACTCAGGTTGACTGACATTACACCCAATGATTTTTGTGTCGCTGGCGCAAAGGAAGTGCCATTGACGAGGAAAATCAATCGGGGTTTTGCCATCATATTATCAAATAGTTACGTTGCGCTTAGGCGGCCGGAATTTGCGCAGCATTCTCAGAAGCGGAAATCATACCCCGTGTTATTCTCAGATTCGATAAATCAAAGACGGTATCTGCTTACAGCAAAATCCGCTTACAGAAGAACCCTCTTCTGGTGGAAGTTCAATTCTCTGTAGTCAGAAAACTCTCTGCATTTCATTCTACCTTTGAGCGCTTTATGGACTCGTGCACTGTCACCCTGGAAAATGTATCTATCCTGCTTTGTCATCAAGGGACCTTGTGAAGTTACGGGCAAGACGAGATTCTCATACAAATCAGCGCAACAGTGCATTATATCCCCGCAGCCACGCCATGGCATTCGTGGCAACTGGTTTCCTTCCAGGCCTCGCCGATATCGATGGGATGAATGAATTCCAAGCCGCGCAGATTGGACTCTTGCACCGTGGCATTATCGCCCTGCTCGATGATCAAGTGGCAGGCGTTGCAATCGCGCGTAATGGTTTTGCCTTCCGCGCTTTGGTGCAATCCGTCATGGCAGCGATAGCAGCCCGGGCTGAGATAATGGCCGATGTGATCGGGATACGCGCGCCAGCTCGATTTCATGTAGGGAAAATTGTTCTTGGCATAAACCTCTTGCACACGCTTGACGGCATTGTCGATGGCCGCGCGCTTTTCAGCGGCGATTTCAGGATAATTGCCGTCATAAAAAGCGCGAATGGTGGAATCGATCGCCGCCAGGGCTGCTTCCTTGGTGGGATACTCAGGCGTGAGCGCTTCGACGGCGGTGGCCTTGATCGAGGGCAATGTCATGTCGATCAAACCGTTGTTCATGATGGTATTCAAAGCAATGTTGGGCGCTTGAAAAATGTGCGAAGGCCGGTTGTGGCAATCAATGCAATCCATCACGCGAATTTTTTTCGGGTCAAGGGCTGCTTCATCGAACGAGGGATCAGAGCTGTACACCGTCACTTCGCCGTTGGCGTTGGTGGAGCGCACCCACGGAATAGCTTCGCGCGATTCGTCTGAGGCGTAATACTCGATTTTGTTGCTGATGTTCATGTGCCAATGAATGCCCGAGGTATGCCCTTCTTCCGGGCTGCCGCCGCCGATTTTGATCAAGAGGTTGTAGGCCCAGCGCGTATTTTGTTCGTCTTTCATGAAATGCACGCGCTCGTCCTGCTTGTTGCCGAAAAACGCCTGCGGCCAGTGGCATTGCTCGCAGGTTTCGCGCGCCGGACGCAGGTTTTCGATGGGCGTGGCAATCGGTTGCGAATACTTCTTGAACAGCACGGAATAAACCTGATAAGCGCCGGAGAGTTTGGATTGCACATACCAGCCCGCGCCCGGGCCGACGTGACAACCCGTGCAAGTCACACGCGCGTGCGGCGAGTTTTGATAAGCGGTGTATTCCGGTTCCATGACGGCATGGCAGGTGGTGCCGCAGAACT
Organism: Cytophagia bacterium CHB2; assembly: GCA_030263535.1. Taxonomy (NCBI): domain Bacteria; kingdom Pseudomonadati; phylum Bacteroidota; class Cytophagia; species Cytophagia bacterium CHB2. The sequence continues at coordinate 24,890 of SZPB01000035.1, read as the reverse complement.
CCGTTGATTCGCTGAACTCATAGGCTTGATAACTGCCCACGCCGGTGAAGAGCAGAAACAGGGTGGTGACCACGCCGACGATCATGGCCATGCGGCGATGGCGAGGCAGATTGAGGTCAAAATGAGGCAATGCCGGCGCTTGATCCGAATGCGCGCGCCGGCGATGTTCACGCCACATGCCAATTGGGATGAGCAGCAATCCCAAAACAAGAAATGCCGGCAGCACGATATAGGTGAGAATGCCGAGATACGGCGAGCTGGTTTCGGCAAAAAAATCGAGCAAAAAGAAAAACAGAATACAGCCAAAAGCCACGGCAGCGAGGCCGACGCCGGCCATGCTGATCGTGTTGTAAAATGAGCTGGGAAGTTTGCCGCTGTTCTCGCGGGAGTTTGCCATATTCATTTTCCTTTCGAACCATCACTCGCAATGCTTTCGGACGGCGCCGCTCATCTCCTGGGTTATTTAAGTCCTGCTTTCTTCGGATAACTCTTCGGCTTCGGCTTGCGCACGCAGCCGCGCCAACTCACGCCCGTGCTCCCGTTCCATCTCGTGTTCCGACATCATGCCGTCAACCATGCTTTGGTTGAGCGGATACACTTCCGGATTGAAAATCACCCAATAGAAATGCCAGACAAAGATCGCCAGGGTTGCCAGCCAGGCTTCATAAAGATGAATCACGGTGAACACTTCCATCATCCACAAAGGGAAGATGCGGAGCGCAAAGGTTTCAAACCAGAGCAGAAATCCGGTCACCGCCATCACAATCGTACCCCACACCAGCGCCCAATACTCGAGTTTTTCCATGTATGAGAAGTGATCGAACTCCGGCGGTTCGTGGCGCTTGCCGCGCAGAAACTGCATGTTCTGCCAGAAATCTCGAAAATCCTGGCGCGTTGGCGACAAGGCTTTGAGTTGGCTGCGCCCGCGCGCGCTAAAAAACAGATATCCGGCATGAAAAAAACTCAATCCGGTAAACACCAACGCTGCCGCGCGATGCAACCAGCCGCGAAAGCCGAAATACTCTTCAAACACCAAAAAAGGCCGCAGCCACGGAGCATCCGGATACTTCAGCGCAAAGCCGGTGATCGCCAGAATGCTGAACGAAATGGCAAGAATCCAATGTTGCCAACGCTCGACGCGCGTCCAGCGTAAATAATACTCTTTGTTGTTAGTGTTGCTCATAGACTCGTTACTGAATACTGGTTGCTGATTGCAGGCTGGATTAGTGGCAATACTGTTCACTTAACATTTCGTTCGTAGTCCCGGCCCCTGCGGGCCGCGATGCTAACGCAAATAATTTCAATCTTCCTGCCGTGCCCCACAAGGGGCAGGGCTACCACGGATCGACGATTAAATAACTTTCCCAATCTCCAACCGCGACTAGATGCGAATCATCGCGAATTAAAAAGCATTAGCGATCATTCGCGTTAATTAGCGGTTTAAAGAAAATGAGTAAGTTATTTAAATGGCAATCCTAAGTGAACGGTATTGGGATTAGTGCATCATTGGATTAATGGGTTCCAATAATCCGGGCCTCCAAAAATCCAATTTCCTCCGCACGACAACCCGAACCGGGATAATCCGATGTTTCGAGTTTTACTCTCGGCGCAAGAGGTGTTTGCTTTTGCGAATAAAATCCATGCCGTTGTGCAGCAGCATGCCGCCGATGAGAAGAACAATCAAGGCAATATAAACGGAGCGGACAACCGTGACCGCCCGGCCTTCGCTTTCTTCTTCGGTTAAGTGCACACGCCCCTTCGCAAAATTTTCTCCGGCGTTGGGATGGCATGTGCCGCAAGTTTGCACCAAATTGGCGGGATGAATCATCGAGCGTTCGTCGCTCGACGGCAAAATATTATGTATGCCGTGACAACTGCCGCAGTTCGCAGCCGACAACTGGCCGGAGCGCAGCGCCAAGCCGTGATAGCTGTCGGCAAAGGTCGCGAGGCGCTGGCCGCGCATGCCGTATTTTTCAACCAGGCGCGTCGAAGCATGGCAACGGCCGCAGGTTTCAACCGCGAGATTTTGCGGCGAGGTTGGCGCCGAAGCCACTTGTGAAGATTCGATGGCATGCTCGCTGTGGCAATCGGTGCATACCGGCGCATCACGCGAACCACGCTCAACGGCCACGCCATGCACGCTTTGCACAAATTCCTCGGTGACTTTGCTGTGGCATTGGCCGCAGGTTTGCGGAATATTGAGATGAAAAACCGGAGAGACGGGATTGTTGGCTGCGAAGATTTTATGGCTGCCATGACAACTGCTGCAGGTGGCGGCGCTATCCACCCCGGCCAAGGCCAAACGGCCGTGTACGCTGCGGCTGTATGCCGTCAGCGGATCCTTGATCGGGATATGATGTTTTTTCACCAATTCCGGATTGGCGTGGCAGCGGCCGCAGGTAAAAGCAAGCTGCCGGGCATTGACGAACGACAGAGAGTCTGTTCGCGCTCGAATGTCATGGCTGCCGTGGCAATCGCCGCAGGTGGGATGATCGGCAGAAAAAGCGCCGCCATGCACGCTTTCTCCCACCTCTGCCAAAGCGTCGGTGTGGCAATCACTGCAAACCGCCGGGGCCAGCTTTTCTGCATGCGGAATTTCCGTGGCATCGGCATGGCAGGTTAAGCAATCGAAACCGGCATGCACGGAGTTTTCCATCTTCGTAACATCGACAAACAGCGAACGTTCCGCGCCCGTGCTGTCGGCTACAACCAAGCCTGTATCGCCATGGCAGGAAAGACAGTCGCTTGACTCTTGCGCCAGGACCGGCGCAAGCCCGCCAAGGATACAAAACAAAAGGATTCGACCTCTTGAAAAAAAATTCCCAATGACAAATGCGGCGGCCGCGTTGCTCCGCAGGCCGCCGCAATTCGCTGGAAATTGAGATGACTCGTTCTGAGAGAAAACGACTGGCAAGAATCCAGCTCTCCGATGCTCCATCAAGCCACCGCTCCAGTTGTTTTGGGGTTATTGTTTGGGCGTCGGATGCGCGATTTTCTTGCTATACTCAGCATAGTTGAAGCCCTTGTATGTCGGGCTTTCAGAATTGTGGCAGGTCACACAAAATTTCTCATCACTGCCTTTTTTGAAGCCAACCGCCTCGCCCTTGGTCTTTCCGCTATCAAGATCCTTCATCACTTGCATGGACTTGTAATCCGAACCCGGGCCGTGGCAGGCTTCGCAGCCCACGCCCTCACCGGCTTTAAAAGTCGCCGCCAATTGCGCCGCGGGAACACCCGTTGCTGTTTCATGGCATTTCAAGCAGTTCGCATCTTTTTGCGGATCGGCGATGCCTTTTTTCTTGGCAATTTCCAAAGCCGCCGGCGTTGCCAGCGTTGCAAACGCTTTCGCATGTGCGCTCTTTTGCCAAATGGTGAAAGCCGCGCCGCTTTTCGGCGTGAGATGGCACGCTTTGCAAGCATTCGCGCCGACATATTTGAATTTGCTTTGCGCCAAAAGCGCGGCGGGTAACAACGTTAAAACAAAAGCCGCCAAAATCATGCGTTTCATCATGCTCATCCTCTTTAAATTAAGTTCATGAAGCCACGTGTGACAAAACGTTTACGTTCAATACAAATTCGTCACCGCTAAAAAAACAAGATATTCGTAAAAAGCAAGCCTTCTAAAAAAATACAGACTTTCCCGTGTCTATGCCTATCCCTGCTCCGCGGGCCCTTGCCTTCCGCTCACAGCGCCAGGCCTTGGTGCGCTTCCGGCTTATAGCTTTGCAGGGCTTTCATGTATTGCGCCCGTTCGAAAGCGGAAGGATCGGCGCTGTTCTTTTGGCTCATGCTGCCCTGCATTTGCTGCACGGATTCGTATTCATGCTCTTCCATCCAAGCCTGCAAGTTTTGCTCGACGCGGCGCAAATGCTCGATGCCGTAACGCAGCAGCGCCGCGGCCATCATGGTGACATTGGCGCCGACCATCAACATTTTAACCACGTCCGTGGCATCGTGCACGCCGCTGGTCGCTGCCAAATCCGCTTTCAGACGACCCGAGAGAATACCAATCCACGTCAATGGTAAGCGCAACGCTTGCGGCGTGCTGAGCAAAACATTCGGGCGTATCTCCAGCGTTTCAAGATCGATGTCGGGCTGATAAAACCGGTTGAACAATACCAGCCCGTTGGCGCCGGCTTCGTCAAAGCGTTTGGCCATGTTGGCGAAGTTGCTGAAAAACGGGCTGAGTTTGATCGCTACCGGAATTTTCACCGCCGCCTTGACGGCTTTGAGAACCTCGACATAGCGTTGCTCGATCTCCGCGCCGCTGATCGTCATGTCGCTGGGAATATGATAAACATTCAACTCCAGGGCATCAGCGCCCGCCTCTTCGATCAAACGCGCAAAATCGATCCAGCCGCCGACGGTCGAGCCGTTGAGGCTGGCGATGATGGGAATATCCACCGCTTGTTTGGCGCGCCGGATGTGATTGAGATAGCCTTCCGGTCCGAGATGGAATTCCTGCGGCTGCGGGAAATAAGTCAGCGCCTCGGGAAAACTCTCGGTGCCGTAAGTGAGGTGATGATTCAGTTCATAGGTTTCGAGCCGCAATTGTTCTTCAAACAGCGAATACAGCACCACGGCAGCCGCGCCGGCATCCTCCATGCGTTTGATATTGCCGATTTCTTCGGAAAGCGGCGAGGCCGAAGGCACCAACGGCGTGCGCAGCTTCATGCCGAGATAAGAAGTTGACAACTCCATTCTTAATCTCCTTAATAACTATCCAAAAAACATCTTGCAGAGCAGAAGCTCTATTATTATTATTACCTGTGAATAAACTAAGAGGTCGATATCATGGGTCTTCACTCTGTAACCTTAGAAGTGCCTGAGAACATTTATGCTTCCGCGCAACGAACAGCCAAGGCCGTCAGGCGCTCCCTGGAAGAAGTTTTAGTGACTGCGCTCAAAACCTCCCTGCCTCCGCTCGATGACTTGCCGGTGGAACTATTAACCGAACTAACCGCACTCGAACACCTCGATAACTCCCGATTGCTGGCGCTTGCGCAGAGTACTCTTCCCCACACACAACAGCGCAAATTGAGCCGCCTGCTGCGAAAGAACCAGGCCGGAAAGTTGAATGAGCGAGAGCAGCTTGTTTTAGAGGCTTTGGCCGCTGAATCCGAACGCCTCATGTTGAGAAAAGCGCGCGCCTATGCACTTCTGAAGTGGCGCGGCTCCGCCCTTCCGGTATGAAGCGAATGAAAAAACGCCTCACCAGCAAGACGAGAATCTCCGTTCAACTCAGGAGACGGATAGCCCAGAAGGCCGGCTTTCAGTGCGGTTATTGCCGCTGTTCGACTCTTTTAACCGGCGTGCCTTTGGAGATTGATCACATCATTCCCGAAGCAGCCGGCGGCATCTCGGAAGAGAGTAATCTCTGGCTCGCTTGCGTCATGTGCAATTTGGAAAGAACATTTTGAATGGAGCCGCGATGGCCTTGAAATCGTTGGTAAAACGCTTTGCGGCCGTGCTACCGTCAAGGCATTGCAGTTGAATCGCCCTTATGCTGTTGTTGCCCGGAGCAATTGGATCGCTGCCGATCTTCATCCTCTCAAGGAAAAATTATAGTACTTTCTCTTCGCAACCTCCCACTTGCAGTTTCTATCCATCATCCTTCACTTTTTAATTTGCGGCTTTCCACCCCACGTGCGGCCATATGCTCATAAAGCTTCCAGCGCAAATCCACATCCTCCTGCGCTTCCTTCAGCATGCGTTTGGCGTCCTCCGGTCTGCTTTTGGTGAGCATCTTGAAACGGTTTTCCATGTAGAGATATTTTTCCACCGGCATTTTGGGCGCGGGCGAATCGAGTTGCAGCGCGTTTTCGCCGTGTTTCGCACGCTCGGGATGATAGCGGTAGAGCAGCCATTGCCCGGAATCCACCGCGGCTTTTTGGTTTTGCATGGCCGTGGCCATGTTGATGCCGTGCGCAATGCAATGGCTGTACGCGATAATCAACGACGGGCCTTCGTAAGCTTCCGCTTCGAGAAAAGCCTTGAGTGTATGCTCGTCTTTTGCGCCCATGGCGACGCGCGCGACATACACATTACCGTAAGTCATCGCAATCAAACCGAGATCTTTTTTCGCGGCAGGCTTGCCGCCGGCGGCAAATTTCGCCACTGCGCCGCGCGGCGTGGCTTTGGACATTTGCCCACCGGTGTTGGAATAAACTTCGGTGTCGAGCACGAGGATATTCACATCGCGGCCGCTGGCCAGCACGTGATCAAGGCCGCCAAAGCCGATGTCATACGCCCAGCCGTCGCCGCCCATAATCCACACGCTCTTTTTCACCAGCATGTCGGCGAGGCCCAGCAGCTTTTTAGCCTCTGCCGAGTCCAGGCGCTGTAATTTTTTCTTGAGCAAATCCACGCGCAACCGCTGCTCGTAAATATCCGCTTCGTCTTTTTGCGGCGCCCCGAGAATCGCGTTGACCAAATCCTCGCCGACCATATTCGAAAGATTGTGCAGCAACTGCGCCGCCATATCTCTTTGCTTGTCGATTGCCAGGCGAAATCCCAAACCGAACTCGGCATTATCTTCGAACAGCGAGTTTGACCACGCCGGGCCGCGTCCTTCGGCATTTGCCGTCCACGGCGTCGTCGGCAGATTCGCGCCATAAATCGAGGAACAGCCCGTGGCATTGGCCACCAACGCGCGATCGCCGAACAATTGTGTGACCAGCTTGACGTAAGGCGTTTCACCGCAACCGGCGCACGCGCCGGAGAACTCGAACAGCGGCTCCTGCACTTGCTGCTGGCGGATGCTGTTCACTTTGATCTGGCGGCGATCCATTTCTGGAATGCTCAGGAAGAAATCCCAATTCTCGCGTTCCTGTTCGCGCAACGGCGGTTGCGGCCGCATGTTGATCGCTTTGATACGCGTTTCGGATTTTTTCTTGGCCGGGCAAATATCAACACACAACGCGCAGCCGGTGCAATCTTCCGGCGCCACTTGAATCGTGTATTTCAAACCCTGCCATTCACGGTCGCGCGCCTTCTCGGCTTTGAAGGTCGGCGGCGCGCCCGCGAGATGTTTCTCGTCATAGGCTTTGATGCGAATCACGGCATGCGGACAAACCATGGCGCATTTGCCGCATTGAATGCAAATGTCCGGTTCCCACACTGGAATTTCGAGGGCGAGATTGCGTTTTTCCCATTTTGCCGTGCCGGTCGGAAAGGTGCCATCCACCGGCATGGCGCTCACCGGCAGTTCATCGCCTTTGCCGGCGATAATTTTGCCCAGCACGTCGCGCACAAACGGCGCCGCGTGCGTCGTGGGCGGCGGCGGCACCGCAAGATAACCGTTCAGCCGGTCCGGAATTTTCACCTCGAACAAATGCGCCAGCGTGTGATCAACCGCGGCGAGATTGATACGCACGATTTCCTCGCCTTTTTTGCCGTAGGTTTCTTCAATCGAATGCTTGATGGCGGCAATCGCCTCGTCTTTCGGCAACACCTTCGACAGGGCAAAAAAGCATACTTGCATCACGGTGTTGATGCGGCCGCCCATGCCGCTTTCGCGCGCCACTTTGGTGGCGTCAATCACATAAAATTTCAATTTCTTCTTGAGAATGTGCTCCTGCAAGCCGCGCGGCAAATGCTGCCAGGCTTCGTCGGGACCGTACGCGCTGTTCAACAAAAACGTGCCGCCTTGCACCACGCCTTCGAGCATATCATAGCGTTCGAGAAAAACCGGCTGATGGCAGGCGACGAAATTCGGCCGCGTGACCAAATACGTCGAGTGAATCGGTTGCGGGCCGAAACGCAAATGCGAAACCGTGACCGCGCCCGCTTTTTTGGAATCATAGACAAAATAGCCTTGCGCATAGTTGTCCGTGTTTTCGCCGATGATTTTGATGGAATTTTTATTTGCGCCCACGGTGCCGTCCGAGCCCAGGCCGTAAAACAGCGCGCGAATCACGCTTTCCGGCTCAGTCGAAAAGTCCGCATCATACGGTAGACTGGTGTGCGTCACGTCATCGTTAATGCCGATGGTGAAGTGGTTCTTGAGCGAATTCCCGGAAAGATGATCGAAAATCCCCTTAACCATTGCCGGGGTGAACTCTTTGGAGGAAAGGCCGTAGCGCCCGCCGATCACTTTCGGAAAATGTTTGATCCAGCCGTTGTTCATCCCTTCGTGCAGGGCGTTGATGCAATCGAGATAAAGCGGCTCGCCCACGCTGCCCGGTTCTTTCGTGCGATCGAGCACGGCCAGGGTTTTCACCGTTGCCGGCAGCGTGTCAATAAAACGCTTCAGGTCGAATGGACGATACAACCGCACTTTGAGCAGGCCGACATTTTCGCCGCGTTGATTGAGATAATCGACGGTTTCATGCACGGTTTCACAGCCCGAGCCCATCAGCACAATCACACGCTCGGCCTCAGGCGCGCCATAATATTCGAATAACTGATAGCGCCGGCCCACGAGGCGCGCAAATTCGTCCATGGTTTCCTGCACCATGTCCGGACATGCGAGATAATAAGGATTCACGGTTTCGCGCGCTTGAAAATAGACGTCGGGGTTTTGCGCCGTGCCGCGCAGCACCGGATGATCCGGCGACAAGGCGCGGCTGCGATGCGCCGCCACCAAGCCTTCATCGATCATCGCGCGCATATGCTCATCGGACAGCATTTCGATCTTCGAAACTTCATGCGAAGTCCGAAAGCCGTCGAAAAAGTGTATGAATGGTATCCGCGTTTTGAGTGTGGCGGCCTGCGCGATGAGCGCAAAATCCATCGCCTCTTGCACGGAAGCCGAGGAGAGCAAAGCAAAACCCGTGGCGCGCGTCGCCATCACATCGCTGTGATCGCCAAAAATTGAAAGCGCCTGAGCCGCAAGCGAGCGCGCGGCAACATGAAACACCACCGGGGTCAACTCGCCTGCAATTTTATACATATTGGGAATCATCAATAATAGCCCCTGCGACGAAGTGAACGTCGTCGTCAAGGCGCCGGCTTGCAAAGAACCGTGTACTGCGCCGGCAGCGCCCGCCTCGCTTTGCATTTCGACAACGGAGGGAACGACGCCCCACAAATTCGGGCTGCGTTCCGAGGCCCAGGCATCCGCCCATTCGCCCATCGGCGAAGACGGGGTGATCGGATAAATCGCGATGACTTCATTCACGCGGAACGCCACGTGAGCGACAGCCTCATTGCCGTCAAGGGTTTGAAAATTTTTTGTTTTCATGTTTACGCTTCAAGAGCATTGGAATATTGAGACACCAGGCAATTTTGGGTGTCTGTATTGCATCTTAAATGCCAAAAAGAGATTCGCGGCAAAATCCGGCCTAGAAGCCTGTAATTACATAGATTGAGTCATCTGTGTCCCAGTGGTGTAATCGTAGATAATTCTTTAGTTTGCGAAAAGAGGTGAGAGGTTTTCTCAGAATTGATAGGAGGAGAAAAAAGCAGATACAATGGCTTTGGAGAGAAAAACTTATTTGTTTCGGCGAGTTCAAAAAACTGCGTATACAACGGCATACAAATTCTGGGTTTAAAAAAGTTGCCGCAGAGCCTCTTCGATAATATCGATTAATTTGGGCGCAGTTTCGAGTTGGATGACGCCGGTCGAGGTGTGTTTGTGGTGAAATGGAAAAGAAATGCCAGGATGTTTGGGATAGTTGTCGTAAGGGAAGATTTCAACATCTTTGAGATATTGATAGCGGTATCGGCCCTTTGTCATTTTCCTGTTCACGAAGATAATTTCTTCCGCAAAATCGATGTAAGATCCATCGACCAGGGTTATGCGGCCTGCAATTCTTCCGATCTCTCTACTGTAGCTTTTGTAGATGACATCATTGTCAATAACTCCCCAGTGACGTTCGAGAAGACGAGAGACAATGCCGCAATATTTTTCAAAAGTCATTTACTTTTGTTCAGCGTGATATGCTGATATATTTCAGCCAGGCCCAGCCAATCAATGAAGTCCTTGCTTTCATCCAACTCTCCTTTTTCAACCTTTTGCAAAAATACTGAAGTCGGCATTTTATATCTTTTCTCGAATGCCGATAATTCGCGCTTCAAACCGGTCATTCCCACGTGTTGAATCTTGGGTTTCGCTGTTTTTTTTCTGGTCGCTGTTCTCATGAATGATCTCCACAGCTTGAAAATCAACTTCCCTTTTAATAATGCAGGAAAATAGACAAACGCAGCGTGACAGGCAATTTTAATTTTTAAAAACGGGGATCTTTTTTACCGCACAAGGCATACGATGCGTGCAACACCACAATTCACCGCAACAACGCCAGCAGCATCTGCGCGAAGACAATCTTGGCAATCATTGCCATCGGATAAACCGAGGCATAGCCGATATTGGGAATATCGTTGCGGGTTTGCTCCAGCGCAAAGCCCAACACCGCCGGCTGTGTTTGCAAACCGGAGAGCACGCCGATGAGCAGGCTCATGGGAATTTTGAGCAAGCGATGGCCGAGCCATAACGTTGACAGCGCCACGGCAACGGTAATACCCGCGCCCGCCAGGAAAATGGCCAAACCATTGCCCTGCGTCAGGGTCGAGAAAAAAGCATAGCCCGAGCGCGTGCCAATGCCGGCCAGAAAAAGAATCAAACCGATTTGACGCAAGGTGAGATTGGCGCTGTACGGCATGCTCCACACCAACGGCCCGGTGCGCCGCAGCGTTCCCAAAATCATTGCCACAACCAAAGGGCCGCCGGCGAACCCGAGCTTGACCATCACCCCGCCCGGCAGCGGAATCGTCACGAGTCCCACCAACAAACCCAGCGCCAACCCGAGACTGAAAGTCAGAATATCGATCTCGCTCAATGCGCGGTATGAATCCCCAAAGAACGCGCTCACCGCTTGCATATGATCGCGGCGAGTGAGAACGCGAATGCGGTCGCCCAGCTCCAGCACCGTGTCGCCGTGCGGCAAAAATTCAAGATCGCCGCGGCGCACACGCGTGACAATCGCGCCGTATTGCTGCGGCAAATTGAGATCGCGCAAACGATGCCCCGCGATTTGAGGATTGGAGACAAAAATGCGGCGGTAATCAAGCTGAGTACGATCAAGATCGATGCGTTCGTTGCTCACCTCTCCGAGGTACGCTGTTACCCGCTCCAAGTCTTCGAGCGTGCCGACCGCGCTGACGAGATCGCCAACTTGAAATTGCGTCTCATCATTTGCCAACGATAGCTTGCCGTGCCTCTGCATGCGGCCAAAAATAACCTTCCATTGCTGCTGCGCGCGGAGTTGGTCGAGCGGCAGTCCGGAAACGCGAGGGTTGGTCACGCGAATCGTGCGATTCTGCAGCCAAGCCGTGCCGGCACCCAACTCGCGCAAGCTCTTTGCTTCGCCGGCATAGTCTGTTCGCCACAGGCGCTGCGCCAGATAAATCGCCAAAATCATTCCCACCACGCCCATCGGATAGGCGATGGAGTAACCGATCACCGGCTCTGTGAGCATGCTTGGGTTCTGGCCGCTGCTTTTGACAAAATCCAATATGCCCGCAAGCGCGGGCGTATTCGTCAAACTGCCAGCGTAGAGTCCCGCGGTTAGCGCTGCCGGCAAGTTAAGCAGATGATGCGCCAGGAGAGTCAGCAACATGGCAAAGGCGAGCATGCCGAGCACCAGCAGATTATCACGCACGCCGCTGCGCCGGAAAGAGGCAAAAAATCCCGGCCCGCTGCTCAAGCCGATGGTATAAACGAAAAGCACCAGGCCAAGCAGGTAAATGATTTCAGGAAGCTTGAGATCGGGATGAAGCGCGCCGAAGGCAAGGCCGACAAACAACACCGCAGCAACGCCCAGACTGCTGCCGCGAATTTTGATATGCCCCAGCGGAAAACCAATGGCGGCCACGAGAAAAAGCAGCAGCAGCGGTTGCTCGCGCAGGAGTTGGATGAGTTCGTTCATGATTTTACGGATCGACAGGTGGGCAGAGATTTCAAGACATGAGGCTTGAAAGAGGTTGGGCCGGATTCAAAAATATTGCTATTGATTTATTAAAAGTGAAATCTTTGTTATTAAAACAAAGATTTTGGACGCAGATTTCCACACATCAACACAGATAAAATCAGCGGGAATCCGCTTTGATCTTTGTCCGAACATTTTGGTTGCGGCTCGTTCGCGTTATATAACATCAATACCGAATGCCGTGTTCAACATGGAACTTCAACAGCGTCAATGCCTCGCCCCAGCCGGCGGCGCAATTCAACATGGCGCGCAGCCCGCTGGCATTGTCGTGATAGCCGAACTCGCGGAGCCGGATGATGGTTCCGTCCACTGTTGGTTCGAAGTTTATCTCGACTGTTGTCGCATAAGTCGCGTTGTCTGGTCGCCATTGAAAGACAAAGCGTTCCGGGCGCTTGGCTTCGAGAATGGCGCCGCCGTCTTCGCCTGAGATTTTATCGGGCCCCCATTCCAGCCAGCGAAAGCGAATCTCGCCGCCGGGCCGGGCATCGACCGTCGCGCCGGCAGTGAACCAAGCATCAAGGCCCTGCGCGGTGGCAATGGCATCGTACACGCGCTCCGGACTGGCACGCACGAAGATGGCGTGTTGGATTTCATCGTTGATGAGGGCGGGCATGGGGTTGCTTTTCTGTGAAGATTATTACTCCAACGTTACGTTGAAAACCGATGGCCGGCCCGCTACGGTCGTGAAAGTCCCGTAGGGACAAAGCGAACCTAGCCCCGCGATTGATCGCGGGGAATAAAGGCAAATGTTCTCAGAAGTCCCGCAGGGACGATTGAAAATGTGTAATACAGGGTTGTCATATTCAATCGTCCCTGGCGGGACTATCATTGTTTTCCTTTTCAAACCACGCCATGAATGGCGTGGCTATTTTCAATTGCCCCTTCGGGACGAATAAGTGTGAAGACGTAACGTTGTAGTATTGTTCTACAAGGCAAAAACCGCGACAGCTAACGATTTCTGCTTTGCAAAGCTTTTACGATGCAGCTTGATGCGCTCAAGTTCAAGCAGAGTTTTGGCTTCCAGGTAGCTTGCGCCGCAGTTCTGACACAAAATGAAAATCATTCCGCCCCCCGTCGAACTGCAAGATCAGGTTTTCTATTTTGTTTTGTCCTCATTTGAATGGAGGTATCGCGCACTCGCTTCGTTATAAAGCTGCCTCGCCAAGATACGCCCGTAAATTCCAAACTCATGAATATCTGAAGAACTCAATTGAATTTCTTGACCGATCTGACAACTTGAAATTCTGGCAAGACGATCATCAGTGCGGCTCATGTTATGAAGAATACAATTGCGTACAAGTGAAGCATGAACAATTTTAGTTTTTATTTCATCTGGCCATGTTAAGCGAAATTTATTACTAAAGTATTCAGCTATTTTGTCCACTCCTTGGTAAAAAAGGGTATAAATTTCTTTGTTAATCATAACATCAACAAGATTATCAAAGCTTCTAGCGTCAAATACTTCACTAAATTTTATTTGTTTATCTATTGGAAGAATTCTCGGGTTCGACGTATAAATCTCTCGAGATAAATCCGAGAGAAAAACCTCAAAGTATGAATAGCCCAGCAAAAATGCTGAACGCAGTATCTGTGTTCTATAAATTTCGAATGTGCCTGGAAATGAGCTTTCATTGTTTTGGGGAAGCCAGGAGTACCGTTCCTTGACCACAAGATCAAATACTTCTTCATGGGCAATGCCAATGAAAGGCACTAATGTGTTTAACTGCTCAATAAATCTATTCAACAAGTTATTATTTTCCATGAGAATCCTTCCTCTCATTGTCAGCCTTGTCTAAAAACATAGCTCTTCTTACAAGTGTTAAATCAATTGATTAGCCAACATTTTTGGGTCACCACAGTTTCGGAAGACAAGAACCCCGTAATCGGTTCTCAGTGCAGCGCCCAAATACTGTGTTTGGTTTTCGATCATCAGGGTTTGCTGAAGAGATAAATAAAATCAGGTTGATTTTGCTCGAAGATAGGAAAATCTTTGGAAAAGGCAAATTGGAAGTTTCTGGAGGCAATTCTGAATACTGAAGGTCCCTCCAAAACACTACCGTCCGGGCGGTTGTTAATCTGGTTCTATGTTGCTTGGCACGAGGATACGCCGAAGGCGTTCAACAACAAAGCCGAGGGTCGCGCGCAGCGCGCACCCTCGGGAAAAGTTTATGATCCTCGCGAACCCTGCAAGGGTTCAACGAGGCTCACGCCGGCCTGCGAATAGTCAAAATATGCGCGTACAAATCCTATTGCCGTCTTTTTGAACCCCTGCCGGGGTTCTGGGAGGCGGGTTATTTGTTGCCCAGGGTGCAGGCACCCTGGGCTGCGTTATGAAACGCCTTCGGCGTAAGGGATGCACAATATAATCTGAGGGCGTGCCATTTTATACCAATCAGTATAGAACCTTTAATCCGGAACAGAAGCAAGCTACACCGTCTTCCCCAAATTAACCGTCAAACACACCACCGCAACCAACGCAAAGATGCCCGACAAGCCGAAGGCCGCTTGGGTGATGACGATCATTGCCGGAAACAAGTCGAACACGGCCATTGGCAAGAGCAGGGGAAGAATGCGGGATATTGCGGCAAGATTGCCCAGCCAAAATGTCGCGCCCACCAGTTTTGGACTCCACACGTTTTTTTGGTGCATGAAGCCGGGAATCATGCGCACCGCCATGCCGAAGATCAGCAGCGTGATGAAGCCCAGCAAATAAACGTGACGAATCGCGTCGCTGCTGTGCGTGAGTGAAAAGCCGAAAAGAATGCCGCTGCCGGAGAGAATTTCCAAAATCGCCGCGAGCACAAGCCAGAAATAAGCAGAATAAACCAGCCGTTCGAACGAACCGAACTCGCCATAATCGGGCAGGCCGGGCCGCGTGGGCGTGCGCTCGGGGCCGGGCTGAAAAACGCGGTTGACGGTCCACGGCAAACGCCGGCGCGTGAGCAAATCCAATTTCCAAACAAAAAACAAAATCACCGCGCCTTTCAGCAGCATGCCGAGTCCGGAAAGCAGGCGCGGCCATGACGAGGGCAGGCTCGCGAGCACCGGCAGGTTGGGCAATGTTTGCAGGCTAAAGGCAAGAATATAGGCGTAAGCCAATTTTCGTACCGGCCAGTCAACCGCCGGCAACCGCAAATAAAGCGGAAACATGCGCACGGAAAAGGCAAACGCAACGGGCAGCAACACCAGACCGAGAAACGTTTGCAGCGCAAACTCGTTCCAGGCTTGATGCACGACAACGGTTTGCTGCATCGCCATTTTGATCAACAAAACGAAATTGATCCCGGCATAAATATTCCAACCCACCAGCATCATCAGGAAAAATGGCGCGACTTGGAAAAGCCCCGGCCGCTTGTTTAACCCCTCTACCCGGCGAAATGCACCCAACAGCAAAGAGGTGTACAACATGATCGCAAGCCATTCCAGCAAACCGGAGGCCGCGGTCAGCCACGCCACCGGCGCCGCAGCTTTGCTGTTTATGATGTACGGCAATATGCATTGACCGAGGCTGCGCAAAATCAAGCCGGCGGTAAGAAACCGCAAAATCCATCGAATGCGTTGGGGTTGCGCGAGCGGAACGCCGGCGAGACGCGGGATGAAATGCAGGCTGATGCTGATGATGAACAATCCCACCCACGCCACGAGCTGCACGTGGCCGTGGACTTGAATGAAGCTGTAGAATCCCGGGCCGAGCGGAAAATCAAAACCGATGATGCTGGCCACATGCGCGCCAATGGCAAAACCGATGAACAGCGACGCGGCCAGCGCCACCCAGATAAAGTCGATATGAAATTCAGTGTGATTTGATGGTTGGATTTGTGGTTGCTTCATCGTCATCCGGCAACGGCTTTGGGTTCGTGATGATTCAGATTACCGCCCGGGCGCTTTTGCTTTTTCCAAGCTGGAGGAATGATTACAAAAGCGATTTTATTCACCAGGATCGCGGGCAGCGCCCGGGCGGTATTCCCCAACGGAAGTTTTGTTTAATACCCTTCTCCTTCTGCCGGCAATTTTACTTTCCCGCGAAATGAATAAAAAAGGTAGGTGAAATAGGCAAGGGCGATGATCATGCCGATGCTCCACCATACGATGCCGACGCCGAGGCCGTAAGCTGAGGCGGCGGTGTTATAAACGGTGAGGTTGTAAAGCGTGTTGGTGGAAGCGGACAACAAATTGGGGAACAAGCCGAAGGCTGTACTGGCAGCCATGCCGGCAATGAAAAAGCTCGAGGCAAGAAAGGCGCGGCTGTCTTGCTGTTTGGTTTGAAAGTAAACGCCCGCGATCCAACTGCACAAACCCACGAGTGGAAAAACAAATCCGAGCGGCGCATGCAAATAATTTTGCCAGATTTCGGGATGAATCTGCGAGGTTGCCAGCAGCGCCAAAATCGAGGCAGCCAGCGCGGCCCACCAGGTTCGTTGCGCCAGGAGGCGCGCGCGCCGTTGCAAGTTGTGGCTGGTTTTCATTGCAATGTAATTTGCGCCGTGCGCGGTCACGGTGAACAATGCCACCAATCCCATCAACACGGTAAACCAGTCGAGAATGCCGGCCTCGGGCACGACGGTGAACGTCGTCCACAACGGCGCGAAGAAATAGCCCTCGGCGTTGAGCGGCACGCCGCGCACGACGTTGCCAAGCGCGGCGCCGAAGAAAATCGTCAACAAAATACTGGCGCCGGAAAACACCACGTCCCAGAAGCTTTTCCACATGGGATGGTGAATATGATGGCGGAATTCAATGCCGATGGCGCGCAGCATGAGCAGCCAGAGCACGATCATCAAAGGCAGATAAAAGCCGCTGAAGCTGGAGGCATAGACTTTGGGAAAGGCAAAATACAGCGTGCCGCCGGCGGCGAGCAGCCAGACTTCGTTGCCGTCCCACACCGGCCCGATGGCGTTGAGAATCGTGCGGCGCTCGTCATTCGTCCTGGCGGCGATGAGATGAATGATGCCCGCGCCGAGATCGAAGCCGTCGAGAATGACATACATGGTGAGCATAAAGCCGACGGCGATGAACCAGAAAATTTCCATGTACTGCACTCCACGTTTGATTTTGCGAAGATCGAAGTTCGATAATAGATGATCGAAGATAGGTGATGGTAAACCGCCAGATGGCGGGCCCCTGTCGCCTGCCGTCCACTAGCTTCGATCTTCTATTTTCGATCCTCTATCTTCACTAAGGTGCCCGGGCCGTGCAACACCTCCCGCATCACCAAAAACAAAAACAGCAGCCCGAGCAGCGTGTACATGCCCATGAAGCCGATCAGTGTGAACAGGCCGTTGCCCGCAGATACCGTCGGTGAAACGCCTTCTGCCGTGCGCATCAGGCCGTAGACCAGCCAGGGCTGGCGGCCCAGCTCTGCCGTCATCCAGCCGGTGGTGTTGGCGATGTAGGGAAACGGAAAACTGAGCATCACAATCCACAACAGCCAGCGCGCGGAATAAAGCTTGCGTTTCCACAGCAGGTATGCGGCAAGCGCCATGAGCACAATGAAAATCGTACCCAGGCCGACCATGATGTGATAGCTGTAATAAAGCAGCGGAATGTTGGTGGGCCAGTCCTCGCGCGGGAAAGCCGTCAGGCCTTTGACTTCCGCCATCCAGCGCTGATACGTTAGGAAGCTGAGCAACCGGGGAATGTGAATGGGATTGTCGATGGCCAACTTCTCCATGTCAGGCTGGCCGATGAGGATCAATTCCGCGCCCGCTTTGGTCTCGAACAATCCTTCCATCGCGGCAAAGGTCACCGGTTGATGCTCCGCAACGTTTTTAACTTGTGCATCGCCCGTCGGGAAAGCAACCAGCACAGAGGCAACCAGACCGGAAATCACGCCAAGGCGCAAAAAGATCTTGCCATACTCCTCATCGCGCTTGGCTAGAACATAAAACGCGCCCACGGCGGCCATAACAAAAGCGGCGGTGATCACGGCCCCAATCATATTGTGCACATATTGCCAACCCACCCAGGGATTCGTCAGCAAGGCCCAAAAACTTGCC
The DNA here is from genome assembly GCA_030263535.1 of Cytophagia bacterium CHB2. Taxonomy (NCBI): domain Bacteria; kingdom Pseudomonadati; phylum Bacteroidota; class Cytophagia; species Cytophagia bacterium CHB2. Next base: position 6,967 of record SZPB01000035.1, on the reverse strand, counting down.
AAGTGCACCGAGCCGTCGGGCGCTGTCGAAAATGCTACGGGATGCTGCATCCAGGCGTTGGTGGCGATGATGAAAAAGCCGGAAACCCACGAGCCGAGAAAAACCATGAAGGCCGCAAAAAAATGGCCGATTTGCCCGAGTTTTTTTTCTCCGAAGATAAACAAGCCGAGGAAGCTGGATTCGAGGAAAAAGGCGAATACGCCCTCCATCGCCAGCGTCTGGCCGATCACGCCGCCGGCAAACGTGGAAAATTTGGCCCAGTTGGTGCCGAATTGAAATTCCATGGGAATGCCGGTGACCACGCCCATCGCAAAATTGACGGCGAAGATCTTGGCCCAAAAGCGCGCGCTGCGATTATAGCGTTCATCGTGAGTGCGAATGGCGAGACCTTTGAGGATAACAATCAGCAGGCCCAACCCCATGGTCAACTGCGGAAAGAGGTAATGAAACATAATGGTGAAAGCGAACTGCAAACGATGCACGAGCAAAGCATCTTCCATCCCGGGCTCCCGATCTGATTAATCTGTTACAAGTGTACTTGTTGCCAAAAAAGCAAAAACATTTTCCAACTGATAGAAAAACTCAACTGATAAAGCCCCCCGCATCCATTGGGTTTTTCTATCCGCTGGAAATCTTCTTTTGGGTTGCGGCTCGACCACGTTAGGGCAATTTTATGTAAAAAAATGCCTTGGACGCGGATTTTAACAGATTCACGCGAATAAAAATCCTGCCCAAAGCGATGTTGCTCCGTATCCGAAATGAACGTTTTAATGGAGTAGCCCGGTTCCGTCGTCGCGATACAGTTCCTGGCCTTGCGGGTTTACCACGACGACATTGACGGGAATGCCCTGACGCACGCTTGCGGTAACGATGCAAAAATCTTCAAACAGATCCAGGCAACGGACAATGCGTTGCTGCTCTTCGGCAATGTCAACGATGATGCGCACGTCGAGTCTGCCGATGCGCAGCCGGCCTTTTTCATTCCGCACCAGCGTACCCGCAACCTCTGTCGTGACGTTTTTTACTTCGATTTTAGCTCTCTGCAAGCAAAAAAGCAAGCTCGCACTCAAACAATCTCCCACCGCTGCCGCCAACAGGCGCGAAGGATTCGGGCCTTTGTTTTGGCCGAGCGGCGGAGGCTCGTCGAGGATAATCGGCGCGAGATGTTCTTGGTCGAACACGGCCTTGAACTGATAATTTTCCACACGCTCGAGTCGCAACGAAAAAGCGCCGTTTTCTGCCATGATCATTCCTTATTCTAATCGTGTAGGGTTTCAGTTCGGCCGCGCCGCTTGCGCTTCCTGCAACACAAAATTGATGGGGATTGCCATCCACACGGCGACCGGCTGATCTTGTGAAATAGCGGGCTTAAACACCCATTGCTCCACCGCGGCAACAGCGGCATCATAGAAAATTTCCGGTCCTTGCATCGGCACGACTTTTTTGACTTTGCCCTGCTTATCGATCAAGGCTTTCACAAAAACCTTGCCCTGCACGCCGGCTTTGCGCGCCAGCTCCGGATAAACCGGTTGCACACGCTTGATGATTTCCGGCGGCGTTTGAAAAGGAACGAACTCATCGATTTCCGGCTCATCTTCGCCAAAAAGCAGGGCCTCATCGCCGATCACCAGCGAATCACCGCCTCCCGCGCCCTCGCCGGTCGTAATCGGCGCTTGAATTTGCGACATCTCTTCTTGCGTGGCAATGGTGGCTTCGGGAGTGATTTGTGCATCCGGCACCGGCACCGGCACACCGACGGACGGCCGCGCCACCGGCGCCGACACGGCTATCGCGGGCGCGGAAGAGGCCGCAATGGAAGGCGGCGGCCCTAATTCAGCAATGTCTTTGATGATGCGCATGCGCACCAACCGGGGTTCTTCCTCTTGCGATAAGGCACGCCCACCGATCCAACTGCCGAGCCCCAAGACCATAAAGAAGATCGCCACCGCCAGTGCCCAGGTCAGATAGCGGTTGTAAACCTCTTTCAGCTCCGGCGCGCCGTAAGGAAAAAGTTGATAAAGTTTTATAGATTGGACTGTCATATCAGATCTCCTTTCCCACTGCGGGGAAATGCGCTATCCGGCGTTGCCTTGAACTTTCTGCACGGTTTCGATATCCTTGGGCGACATCGGCGCCAGGCTGAAGCGATTGACGTGGGCCAGCTCCAACTCATCCATCACGTCAACCATGTGATGGTACTTGGCTTTGGGATCGACTTTGATCAGCGTGATCAGCTTGCTGTTGGTGCGATTGCGTTCATCCAGGAACTGGCGAAGGTCTTTGAAGGCGATTTGCTCGGGCGCCTCCACACCCATGTTCCAAAAAATGCCGCCATCCTGCATCACACGCAAGGTCAGCAGATTGGATTCGGCAACTTCCACCGGGATATCCGAGGGCGGCAAATTGATTTCCATCGTCTGCGGCCGGCTGAACACGCTCGTCAGCATAAAAAACGTCAGGAGCAGAAAGGCAATATCGACCATGGGCGTCATGTCGATATGAATACCGACGCGGTTCATCTTGCGTGGCCGGCTTTCATCATCCGGGCCCTTTTTGGGGGCCTTTTCTCCAAAATTAGCAGCCATGTGTTATTCTCCAGCAGGTATCTCTTCGCACGCAATCTGCCAGCTTGTTCTCACTCGCCGCAGCGCAACCGCGCCGCGGTGAAGAACGCCTTCAGAAGGACGTGACGAAGCGAGTGTACAAGCGAACTCTTTGGCTTCAATCACCGCGCTCGAGGTTGGTCACGAGATTGAAGCGCGTCAAATTCACTCTTTGTAAAATATCCATCACTTGCATGACGATGCCGTATTCCGTATCACGGTCACTCTTGAGCACCGCGCGCAAGCGGGGATTGGCGACGCGCGCTTCGACCAGCTTTTGCGCGAGCGCCTCCATCGCCACCGGAACATCGGTTTTGAGCAGGAACTCCTCGCCGAAGAGATTCTTCCGCAGAAATTGTGAATCGACGCCCAGGTACAAATCGCCTTCTTTCGCGATCGTGATGGTCAACACATCCGATTCCGGCAGCTTGATCGCCGAATGCGAGTCGGGCAGCATAACTTCCACTTCGGCGGGCGGTCGAAATTGCGTGGTCAGCATAAAAAACGTCAGCAACAAGAAGGCAATATCGACCATCGGCGTCATATCCAAACGAATGCCTGTGCGATGCGCAGCCATAATGACACCTCTCAGGTTTAGCGCGACTCTTGCGGCTTGCCCGTCAAAATCTCGACGACGGAGTAGCTCGCTTCATCGATCATGTAAGTGAACCGGTCGACTTTGTTGACAAAATAATTGTAGAAGACGATGCCGATAATCGCACCGACCAAGCCGCCGGCGGTGTTAATCAATGCTTCCGAAATACCGATGGAGAGTTGTACCGCGTCCGGGGCGCCCGCGTGCGCCAACGCGCGAAACGCGCGAATCATTCCGATGGTCGTGCCGAGCAGGCCCACCATCGTTGCGATGGAGGCGATCGTCGCCAGCGCCAACAGATTCTTCTCCAGCAGTGGAATTTCGAGTTTGGTGGCGATATCGATGGCGCGTTGCGTTTCTTTCGCCACTTTGTCCATGTCGCTTTCAGGCTTTTGATTGACGCGTTGGTAGCGTTCCAGGCCGGCGCGAATAATGTTTGCCATCGAGCCGCGCTGTTCGTTGCAGGCATTGAGGGCGGTATCAACATCGCCGTCCATCAAGCTGCGCTGAACTTTGTGCAGAAAATTGACCACGGTGCCGCGGCCTTGTGCCTTGTTGAGCGACAGCCCACGCTCGACAATAAACGTGATGTCCAGCATGATCAGCAGCATGAGCAGAATCACCAGCGGCCCGCCTTTGTAGATAAATTCGAGGCCATAGCGATCATTGGGCGCGCCAAAAATGCCGTAGTAAATGTAGGTCGCCACCGCCAGCTCAATCGCGATAACGATTAACAGAAAAATGTTCCGCTTCATAACTCGCCTCCGAGAATGTTTGAATTACGCTTTCGCCATGCTGGCGAGCGCTTCTTCTTGGTTAGGATACACTTCAAAAACTTGTGATAACTTGGTGATCACCAACACATTGTCCACACTGTCGCGCAACCCGCACAGACAGAGCCTGCCGCCGCGGCGCTCGTAATCGCTGTGCGCCGCAACCAGAATGCCGATGCCCGTGCTGTTGAGATAAGGCACTCTGTTCAAATTGATGACGGCCAGCATGTTGCCTTCGTCACGCAGGCGATGTAAGGTGTCGCGCAACGCAAAAGTTTCGTCGTTTCCGATCAACGAGGTTTTTGGTTCGATGATCACCACCTTGCCGCCGGCTAATCGTTCCACTTTCATAGAAAGCTCCCTGCAGTTTTACGAATCGCTGGACTGCTGGCACTCCGGTGGGAATGGCCTCAAAACAATCCAGCAATCCACCAATCTCTCACTCCAGCAGCGTCAAACCTTTTTGCGCATCGGCATTTTGGGGATTGAGCTGCAACACTTTACGATAAGCAGTTTTTGCCTCTTCATATTGCCGGTTGAGCGCCAGCCCTTGCGCCAGCCACAGCCAGCCATATTCGCTCTTCGGTTCCAATTCCACATGTTTGCGCAGCATCTGCGTGGCTTTGGTGTAATTTTTCTTCAGCAAGTTATAAAAACCGACTTGTTTCAACGCTTCGGAGTTCTTCGGATCCAATCCGAGCAACGCCTCATATTCCGCTTCCGCTTGGGCTTGCGAGTCCACTTGCGCATAGGTTCGCGCCAGCGAAAGCCTGGACTCCAGATGGTCCGGCCGCAGCCGAACGCTTTCCTTCAGCGGCGGGATGGCTGCCAGCCAGTTCTCCAATCCGATATAGGCAATGCCTTGATTGAAATAAGCGCCCGCGGCCGTGGGGTCTGCCTCGATTTTTTTCGCGAAGCATGGAATCGCCTCGGCGTAACGTTTCTCGATCACCAGCAGGGTGCCAAGATCGAACGACACGTCGGCCATGCTCGAATCCAACGCTAACGCGCGCTGGAACGGCGTTATCGCTTCGGCATAGCGTTTGGCGCGCGTCAAGCTCCGGCCCCACTTGATATAATCCTCCATTTGCAGCTCACCATTGATGGCAATTTCCGCGAGCTGCTCATACGCTGCGGCCGTGCTGTCATACGCGCGCGTGTCATAATAGAGATTGGCCAGCAGCCGCTGCGCTTCCACCGACGAGGCATTCAACTCGACGGCCCGCTCGGCGCGCGGCAGAGCAGCAGCCGGCTGGCGTGTGGCATAAAGCGATTTTGCCAGCAGGAAATGCCCGGGATAAGAATCCGGCTGGCGCGCAACATACGTTTCAAGGGCGGTGGTGGCTTCGGTATATTTACGTCCGGCAAAATAGAGATTCCCCAAATCAAAATATGCTTCGGAATAATTCGGATCGAGGCGCACGACTTCCTGAAATTCGGTCAACGCCTCGTTAAAATTTTTGTCTTTGATCAATAACTTGCCCAGGGCATAATGAACCTCGACCCAGTCCGGACGCAGCTTGAGCGCCTCCCGGTAATGCTCGATCGCGAGCGCGGGAACGTTGTGCCGGGTGTAAGCCTCGCCCAGGGCGCGGAAGATTTCGGCATCCTGCGGGGCCGCCTCACGCGCTTTCAACAGGGCGATCAACGCTTGATTCAAAGAGTCTTCGGCCATGTGAACCAAGCCCAGCCCGTGCCAAAAACGGGCCTTATTTTCTTTCAATTTTAACCCACTTTGAAACGCCGCTTTGGCTTCCGCATACTTTTTTAGCTCCAAACTCGCCGTGCCGTAAGCGTGCAGATAATCTCCTCGCTTCGCTTCCAAATCGCGTGCACGCTGCAATTCGGCAAACGCTTCTTCGCGCTGGCCCTCTTGCCACAGCGACAGTCCCAGATAATAATGCGCCTCATGCGAGTTCGGATTGCGCTGCACCTCGTCGCGCAAGAGCTTGATGGCTTCCACAAATTTTTTGTTTTGGAATGCACTCCGCCCCGCTTCGAGTTGCTGCGCGCTTACAGCCGCGGCGCTCAACACCAGGCTGATCAACAAAATCTTTTGAATTCGCATTTGCATGACTCCCTCAACCGCGTCAAATGTGACTACATGTCCCGAATGACTTTAAGCAAATCCATCGTCGTGATGATGCCGACGACTTTGTCCTTGTGCGTAACCATTAACCGGTGCACCCGCCCGCCAATCATCGTGTCCGCCACTTCTTGAATCGAAGTGTTCTCATCGACTTTGAACACGAACGGCGTCATGATTTCGCGCACCGTGACCAAAGGTTTTTCTTCGATATGAAACGAGGAAATCTCCTCCGGCGAAAGGCGATCTTCCCAGCCGTGCATGTAATAATCATGCGGCTCATTCGCGTGCGCGCGCATTTCCGCGAGACTGTCGTGCTGCACAATATCCGTCAAGGAAACAACGCCGATCAATTTGCCGTGCTCGTCTGCCACCGGCGCGCCGGTAATTGCCTTGTCGATGAGAAATTGCGCCAACTCTTCAATCGTCCAATCTTCCGGAACCGAGATGACGTGAGGATTCATGACATCCTTTGCTGTGAGCTTTTTCATGACGGTCTCCTCAAGGGCATGCACGTAGTGATTAATTCACCTGACTACCGTTGGAATTAGCAGCAATAATGCCAAGATTTACTCCTGCGAGGTATGACATTTATGTTTTTGAATGTTCATCAATTAGATCAACTGGCGCGGCAGCATAAAATTGAGGGAAATTCTTCCTTCTCGGAAAAAGGTGGGGGGGTTTCTCAAACTTAGGAAAATGAATTCACTCCCAAAATATGACACACCGCGATCAAATTTCGGGGAGAATTGCGGCCAAAATCGAGGAGGGCTTAAACTGGCTGAGCTTGTCGTTGGCTGAGCTTGTCGTTGGCTGAGCTTGTCGTTGGCTGAGCTTGTCGTTGGCTGAGCTTGTCGTTGGCTGAGCTTGTCGCTGGCTGAGCTTGTCGTTGGTTGAGCTTGTCGCTGGT